>CANEWJ010000024.1 GCA_947442625.1 Chitinophagaceae bacterium | reverse complement strand
ATATTTTGTGAATGTGGAACTCCGATTGGGGGAAGGATTAAACCGATGAAGAACATACAACACTACTATTGTCCGTTATCGGAACGAAAATTTAATAAGTCCGTTATGGACGACACAAGTTGTAATATGAAACGATGTGTCAACATCGATAGAACAGAGGATTTATTATGGAACTCTATAAATGAAATTCTCAGTGCCACGACATACTTGAAAGATACACTTAAAGAAAAACTAAAAACTGATATTTCATTTTCATCTAAGTTGAGAAAACAAAGGAATTTAGTTGTTAAACAATTGAATAACAAACAGATAGAAATAGATAGAGTTACAAATGGGATTGTTGAAATAGAGAGGAAACGAATTCTTAATGAATTCACATCTGAAGATGTTTATTCATCATTGAAAACAAAACTCGATTCAGATTACAGAAGAATCCATGTTGAAATCGAAGATTTAAAAAACACTCTGAAACTCTATAATAGAGAGGATTCATGGTTTGAAACATTGGAAGGAATTTCAGAAAAACTTTCTAGTACCACTAACTGGACACACAGATTTAAAAGGACAATATTGGATATGGTACTTGATAAAGTCATACTGAGACACGACCGGACTTCACTCCTTCACACCCTTGAAATAAACCTTAGAATACCTCTTGTTTTAACACAAATAAAAAAGGGTGACCTACTTGGTGCACCCTTTAAAAATCTTATGAAACCCTTGACAACACAGGGTAATCAACTCAGTACCCGTTCACTCTATTCTACCGTAACACTTTTTGCAAGATTTCTTGGACGATCAACATCAAGCCCCCGCGCTGTGCCGATATAATAGGACAAGAGCTGAAGGGGTACCACATTGATGATGGGCGCAATGAGTTCATCTGCTTCAGGAACAAAAATCAAATCTCCTGTGAGCGAATCGATGGACTGGTCACCCTCTGTTACCACCGCAATCAATTTTCCTTTCCTTGCATTGATCTCTTGCATGTTGCTGATGACTTTTTCGTGGTAGGCATCTTTTGTGGCTACGAAAAGCACTGGCAAGTTTTCGTCTACAAGTGCAATGGGGCCATGTTTCATTTCTGCAGCAGGGTAACCCTCGGCATGGATGTAGGAAATCTCTTTGAGCTTTAACGCCCCTTCAAGTGCTACGGGGAAATTGTAGCCTCTTCCCAGGTACAGAAAACTGCTTGCCAGTGCATGCTTTTGGGCAATCGCCTGAATATTTTCGGTATTGGAGAGTATTGATTCCACTTTATCGGGGACGGCATTCAATTCCTGCATAAGATGCAAAAAGCGATCATCACTGATGGTCTTCTTGGCTTTGGCAATTTTTAATGCAATCATTGTCAATACAACCAATTGTGCCGTAAATGCCTTGGTGCTTGCCACACCGATCTCAGGACCCGCGTGGGTATATGCCCCTGCATGTGAAATACGGGCGATAGAGGATCCTACAACATTGAGTATTCCAAAAATGATGGCACCCTGTTGTTTTGCCTTTTCAATAGCAACAAGTGTATCAGCTGTTTCACCGCTTTGCGAAATGGCAAACAACACGTCACCTTTTTCAATGATGGGATTTCTGTAACGGAATTCAGAAGCATATTCAACTTCCACGGGTATGCGGCAAAGTTCTTCGATGATGTACTCTGCAACCAAACCTGCATGCCAGCTGGTACCACAGGCTACTACAATGATTCTTTTGGCATTTTTCAATGCCTCAATATGTTCCTGGACACCAGCCATGATGATTTCACCATTCACCATATCAAGCCTGCCGCGAAGACAATCAAAAATTGTTGTAGGCTGCTCATGGATTTCTTTCAACATGAAGTGCTCATAACCCCCTTTTTCAATGGCAGCCAGTTCCATATCAAGCTGATGAACAAAAGGCGTAATGGTTTCGTTGCCGAGGTTCTTGAGCACCAACTCATTTCCCTTGATGATAGCCAGTTCATAATCGTTGATATACACAACCTCTTTGGTATATTCAATGATAGGAGAAGCATCTGAAGCCAAAAAATGTTCATTCTCGCCAATGCCAATCACAAGAGGACTTCCTTTTCGTGCGGCAATCAGTGTGTCGGGGTTTTCTGCATCCAGCATTACAATGACATAGGCGCCCACAACCCTTTTCAGGGCAATGCGTACCGCCTCCTCCAATGAACATTTGTTGTTGGACAATATATCATCAATAAAGTTCAGCAATACTTCCGTATCGGTATCACTGTTGAACTGATATCCCTTGTTCAATAATTCCTGTTTGAGGGAAGCATAGTTTTCAATGATGCCATTGTGAATCATTGAAATCCTACCACTGGCAGAAAGATGTGGGTGGGCATTTCGATCACTTGGTTCACCATGTGTAGCCCAACGGGTATGACCAATCCCGATGGTTGATGGTAAATGAGTACCCAAAAGTGACTCTTCCAGGCGCGCAACTTTTCCTTGTTTTTTGAAGACATCAATCTTGTCTGAAATGAGGGCTACACCAGCACTGTCATATCCCCTGTATTCAAGACGCTTGAGTCCTTTGAGTACAATAGGGTACGCCTCGCGATGTCCTATATAGGCAACGATTCCACACATAGTTAGGTTTTTTGCTTGATGGGCGAAACTAACATGTTCATGTGATGCAGCTCAAAGATTCAGGTAAAGAGTTTGTTAGCAAATGAGAAAATGCACAAATAAATCACTTGGTGAAAGATCTTTACACCCTAAAACTGGAACTTTGTTATCCTTCCGTTGCCACCTGCCAAGATTGCATATTTACCGTCAGGGGATTTTACAGCAACATGGAAACCGATGTCGCTGATTTTTTTCCAGTTCAACCCACCATCCACAGAGAGATCAACGCCGGAAGTTCCGCAAGCCAATAAGGAGGTCTTGGATAAGAAAACAGCAGCGCTTTTGTATCCTGAAGGCGGTGTGACAGGATAACTGAATGTTACCATGGGATAGAGTGAAAAAAGCAGGATAGCGCTATCACTCCTTTTATCATTGGCAAAATCGCCCCCAATGATGATTCCTTGTTTTTGATTGGGGTGCAATGCCAATCCATTGGCACCGGTTGAGTTTCTGCCTGATTGCAAAGGCAGGTTGATGGCGTTACCATTGAAGAACATCCTGGATTGGATACCGCCAGAAACAAACAAGGTTTTTAAACTACCCTTGGCGCTCAGGAGTTTTACATTGGAACCGCTGGAAGCAAAAAATGCTTCGCCATCCATCATTACATCAAGGTTTTCTCTAGGCACCCAGCTATCTCCTTTATCTTTGCTAACTGCCATAAAGGTCTTTCCATTGATAGGATCTCCAATGACGACTCCATTGTTGCCGGAGAAATCCATTGCATCCAGGAACATGCCTGGCCTTTGATCTTCAAATACTTTTTTCCAGCTTAATCCTCCATCAGTGGTCTCTAGTATGATGGCTGGTGTATCGACGGCCATGAGGATGGCCGTTGAGCTATCAAATGCCTCAATGTCCCGAAAATCACGCTTGGCATATCCTTCAACCCTCATCCACCGAAAAGTGTTTCCCCCATCCACCGACTTGGCCACCATGCCGTTGCTGCCACTGGCCCAAACAACCGATGCAGTTGGCATGGAAAGCCCCCTGATTGAAACTTTTTGCCCTTGCTCGACAACAACAACCGTTTGAGCATTAACGCTTACAAGAGAAAAGAAGAAAAGGCAAATGATCAATAGACTCCTCATATATAGAATTATAAGATTGTAGTAATAGCTGGCCAACTTGAAGTAAACAACATATTTCACGTTCTATTTGATATAACGAAGTGATAACAGAAATACATCTGTTTTGGCAATCGTTTCAGACAAAAATGGCTCTTTGTTGAAAAAACCATGTGGCTGGTTGTCAAACAAAAACAAATCGCACCTGCCACCCAATGCCTCAATTTTTTGCTTGAAATTTTGAGCAGTACTGACGGGTATGAGTTTATCATTTGTTCCAAGAAAAAAAATAGTAGGAGGAAATCCTTGCTTCAGGTTGTGGATGGGTGAAAATGTGATATAATTTTCGCCAATCCTTTCAAAACCATAGCCGTCTTTGCCATTGTCGATCACCGGATTAAAAAGCACCAAAGCATTGGGTTTTGGACTGATGGCAAGATCATCACTGGATTCATTGAGTGATTCATTGGTGAAACATGCTGCAGCCAAATGCCCGCCAGCAGAACCACCGGAAGCGACAATCTTGTTTGCGTCAATACCTAACGCTCCTGCATGTTGACGCAGATACCGAATGGCTGATTTTGCATCCTTTACACATTCAAAAGGGCTGGTATTGTGCCTGGTCTTTACCCGGTAATCCACCAGCACAGTGATCATGTTTTTGTTGGCAAAATACTTTGCATGGGGCTCAAATTGCGCAATTGAACCTCCAGTCCAGCCACCGCCAAAAAAGAAGACCATGACTGGATGATGATTCCCTTTTTTGTAGCCGGAAGGATAGTATATCTTCAAGCCCAGCTGCACTGTATCCACTTGCTTGTAGGTTAGTTCCAAAGGGCTAACGATGGCCTGACAAAAAACTGCAGGCCAACAGGATGCCAGCATCAGGGTTACAAAAAATACTTTTCTCAGGTTATTCATCATACAAATGTATTCATATTAACGACTGTAAGGAAAATGATATTACTGGAGTTTGCCTTCATTGTAATAAACCTGTTTCATGGTAGCCCATCCTGATTCGCCTTGCAAAGGAATCTGCATGGGATTACAGATTTCAAGCCAATACTGGTTGCGGGGTTCTTTTTCCAAAGCTGCCATATCGGCCACAAAATCTGTCCCATCATATTCGTAATAGCCAAACTCGAACCAGTCATTTCCAATTTGATGAAGAAAGATGCTAAAATTTTTCATGTGATATTTGGCTAACAAATCCCTCACGCCAGCATTGGAATCAGCATGCAAAGCAAGGTATTGAGCCAAGCATTCTGGCCGAAGCTTGATTACCATCCCTATTCTTCTTGGGTTTCTTTCTTTATTTTGATGACCAAATGTTTCCATCGCTAAATAATTTTCAGTTATTGCTTTTATTAGACCGACATGTGAAAAACAAACATTACCCTTTCATCAACTGAGGTAAACCCGCATTGCATTTCCACCCATGATAGCAGTCTGCTCCGAGGCTGTTAGTGGTGATATGAATGATGTTACGGCATCAACCCATTTTTCATAGCTGCTTTGCAGGGTGCAAACGGGCCAATCCGATCCAAACATCAACCTATAAGGGCCGAAGGCTTCCAGCACAACATCAAAGTATGGCTTTAGCATTTGTTCGTCCCATGCACCATCCCTTACCTCGGTTACCATACCCGACAATTTACAACAAACATGTTCCCGATTTGCGAGCTGCCTGATGTTTGCCGCCCAGACATGGTCAAATTGATTTCTTTTGATAACTGGTTTTGCAATATGGTCAACCACCATGGATAATTCTGGATGCAAATCTGCAAATTTAATCGTCTGAGGAAGGTGTTTTTCAAAGATCAGCAAATCATAGCATAATGGATAACGGGCCAAGGACTTGATACCCGCATTAAAATCAGTGCGAAGAATAAATTCGTCATCAGGCTCATCATGCAATACATGGCGAAAACCAACAATTTTTTCATGAATGGCATATTTGTCCAAATAACCCTCCACGGAACCATCAAAAAAAGGAATCCAGCCAACAACACCTTTGATGATTGAATGATTTTCCGCCAGTTCAAGCAAAAAATCTGTTTCTTTCATCATTTGTCTGGCCTGGACAGCGATCGTTCCATCAATCTTACAAGCATCAAGCAAAGGCAGAAGATGTTCCGGAAGAAAATTCCGTTTTAAGCTATTGTGTTCTTCCGACATCCATACATAATCGGTTGTATTGTGCTGCCAGAAATGCTGATGAGTATCAATTCTCATTTTTAATAATTCCAATTTTGGTTTGAGACAGGTGTCAGTATGTTCAATACAGCCTCTAATAACTTTTCATCAATTGGCATTGAACTCCATTCAACATTTCGCCTTACCGTTTCTGGATTCGAGCTGCTGAACATGGTTGTGATAAGATCAGGATGCTGAGATGAAAACTGGATTGCCAATTTTTCAATTTCTACCCCATGCGCTATGCAATATGTTGCAGCTTTTTCAAAAATTCTCCTCTGCGCTCGTGTTGCAGGGTGCCATCCCGGTGCACCTCGGGAAGTAAGTAATCCTGAAGCAAAAGGCGAAGCGTTGATGAGTCCGATCCCTTTTGATTTAGCGAGTTCCAGCAAGGGAAGCAATCGTGTATCGTTTAAGCAGTAGAGATTATGTGAAAGTCCTACATCAATCAGTCCCTCCTGAAGAACCCTTTCCCAGAGATCCACAGGGTACATGCCAATGCCAACAGCACCAATACGTCCTTCTTGCTTAAGGTCAAACAATGTTTTCATGCCCTCATTGAGTGCCCAGTCAGTATTTACACGGTTATTGTATTCGATATCATGCAGGTGAACGATGTCGAAGTAATCAACACCAATCCGTTTAGCACTTGCATCCAATGACCTTCTGATTCCTTCACTGCTGTAGTCAAAACTATCTACTCCATAACCATCTGAGGATGTATTCTTACCAACCTTTGTTGATAAGTAAAAACTTGACCTTGGGATTCCTTTCAGCGCTTTACCCAGAACAGTCTCAGCCTTTGTTCCTCCATAAGCGGGAGCGACATCGATATAATTGATGCCAAATTCAAGAGCGACATGAACTGCTTTTATGGCTTTCCCCTCATCAATCTCATGAAAAACACCTCCGAGTGATGAGGCTCCGAAACTAAGGGCAGATATTTCATACCCGGTTTTTCCTAATTGATTGTACCTCATACCGCAATTTGTACTTTCATTACATTTTCTTTTGCCAAAGCTTTCTGCATGGCCGCTGGAACATCATCAAAAGCAAAAATGTCTGTCACAATTCCATCCAGGTTGATTTGACCTGAGGCCAGCATGTTGATGGCATCCTGAAACACATGAGCGAAACGAAAAGAACCATGCAATTTCAACTCCTTGCTCATGATTAAATTACCAGGCAAGGTGAAAAGTTCGGGTAAAGTACCGACCAAAACAACAGCACCACCCCTGCGCACAACCTCCAAACCATTGGCCAGTGCAGATGGAACGCCAGAAGCCTCAAATACCACATCAAAGTTGTTATCGGATTGCCATGCATGCTCATCAAGAGGATTGATGGCAGCAATGGCACCACTGGCCAAAGCAAAATCCCTGGCATATGCACTCACATCGCTGACGGTAACCTTGTATGCGCCAAATGCCCTCGCCACCCTGAGAATCAGCTGACCGATTGGGCCCCCGCCTGTAATAAGTACCGACTTTCCTGAGATGTCACCAACCTGCCTCACTGCATGCATGGCCACACTCAACGGCTCAAGCAAAGATGCTTTCGACAAATCAATTCCTTTTGGCAAAACATGACAGTTGGATGAGGGCACAACAACAAACTGCCCCATGGATCCATCAATGTGAGGATCACAGCTGGCAGAGCCAAAAAACTTCATTGACAGACAGAGATTGTAATGGCCACTCCGACAATGGTTGCAAGCTCCACAAGGCATGGAAGGATCAACTGCAACTTCATCACCGACACTGAGGCCTTGTACGTTCGAACCCAACTGTTTTACGATTCCTGAGAACTCATGCCCAAGCGCAAAAGGACGATTGGGAACAAACCGACCACAAAAGCCATGATTAAAATAATGCACATCCGATCCGCAAATTCCAGTGAATTTAATTTGCACCAAAACCTGTCCTGCTTCCGGATTGGGAACCGGCTTATTGGCCAACCTTAAATCCTTCGGTCCATACAATAAATATGTTTTCATTGTCCGTGGTTGAGATGAATGGTTATCTATCATTTTTTTTCAAAAACCCTCACAGCATAAATTTGTACCCTGTCTACCCCATGGGTTGCCTTGCACGCCAATCGAATCCTGAGAACATTGGTGAGATCAAGTGAATGATAACAATTGCGTTGATGATTGTTATCTGCTTTTGCCACAACCAATTCCTGACCATCTGCCAAGGTTGCAAGAATAACATATTCCTTGACAATTGTCGGGATAGTATTTTCGGCATAGCCTTGCCAGCTTTGTCCAAAATGAAACTGTAAGGAGGAATCAAATAGAATCTGGATACCGCAAATATCCCTAGGCTTATCCCACAACAATTCTATCCACTCTGGTCTTTCAAAAGAAGTTTTTGAGGAGACCCACAGATTGGGAAGATTTGTTGGACGAGAATGCTGATTGACAACCATCGCTGGTTCATAAATTGGCTGCAATGGAAAGACACTGCAGGCAAAAGAAAATCCTAAAAAGCAACTGATGTTTTGAAAAGCATAGGCATGTTCATTCCATACAGGTGCTGAAACACTTGCCCCATCTGCATCAGCAGCTCTTTTCTGGCCAATTGCCAACGTACGCAAGGTCCATTTCGAATGAGGATTGGGACGAATGGGATCTTCCGGCCGAGGATAATATCTCAATTGGCCTGGTGGAGATTCGATTACATGAAGCCTTATCAATGCATTTTCCTCCATTACAAGAAAATGCCATCCTGGGTGTGCAATACTGCAGGCAATGGGTAGCGTTACCCATTGTTTTTCGCCAGGGAATATTTCTATTTTTCCAGCAATAATTTCCCTCTCTGGATAAGTGGATGAATTTGAAGGACCCTGCATAAAGGAATAGCAGAGTTCTGTAGCTCCAGAAGCATCCAATAAAATTTGTACATGGGTGATATGATCAGTTAGAATGGATAGCATTTGCATGCGTGATTCTATAAGGGGTTCCGTACCCCAACTCTCCACCGGATCATGGTCGGAAAAAACAGAGGATGCAATTGTTTTTGCTTCTGGGGCAATATCAAAAGGAAGGGCAGTAACAAAATTATGGATATGATGGTCCGCCTTGATCAGGTCTTGCTGGATGGCACTGAGCGTTTCGCCGGAGGAAAGATCACGTGCGTTACAACCAACATTACAGGCATGCGCAGCTGCCATGCCAACCGCCTCTCCGAGCTGGGCACAAGTTAACATCACCCTTGTACTTGAAAGCGCATAATGGGATGCGCTGATGTTTCTCCCTGCAAAAAATAGGTTGTTTACATTACGGGAGTAAAGTGACCTCAGCGGCACATTGTGAGGACCCCGGAGATATTGGTGTGTACTTGGAGTTTCCTTATCATGAAATCCCCCTGGTGGATGATGATCAAAGCCCCAACCGCCATATGCAATGGCATCATCAAAATCAACCTGCTGGTCAATATCACCCATCGTAAGAATGTGGTCACCCTCAAAACGACGGGACTCCCGCTTGCCTGGCACAGCACCCATCCAATCCAGTTCATACGTGGCAAGTCTTGCTGAAAGAGGTGACCTGTTTTTCAGGTAATCCCAAACTGCCAGGGTGATGCGCTGCACCTCATCTTTTATCTTGAGTGTATCATGGACGGTATCAAGCTCTCCTCCCCATTCCAACCACCAGAAGCCACCTGTATCAGGAAAAAAATGCTCATTAACAGGACGATATGGACCAAAGTCATCCAAATTAAGTTCAAGATCAACCCACTTGGGTCTTACAAATGGAATAAACCTTCCTGTATCCCTTGCACGGAGCTGCAGGCTCATACCCATTGTTTCCTTATTGGACACCTCAGGGCACATGGGCTCATTGAACTCTGAGAAGGACTCGACACCGTAGCGAAAAGTAGCACCTGCCTGAACGCCAACAATACCATCCCCAGAACAATCCGCAAAATAATCAGCATTAAAAACAAACCAGGTTTCAGCCATAGCACAATAAGCCTTGACAGAAACAATCTCAACTTCATCATTGATGGCTGATTTGAATGAATCACCTTTAGTGGTTACATCATTTACTGCTGTATTCAAATAAAGATCAATGTTGGGCTCGTTGCGCACCAGATTCTCCAATTCTGTATTCCAGCCCTGTGAAGACCATGTGGGATTTCGCAATAAATTGTTCAAAAATAATTCTTCAATGATCCCCGTCTCTCTGGAATAGGCAAAATTACATTGTGTAGCCCCTACCGGCGGCACTCGAATTTCTGTACTCGCATTGCCCCCCAAGACCGGTCTGTCTTGAACCAAAGCCGTCTTAATTCCTTTTCGTGCTGCAGTAACAGCGGCAGCGATACCTGCCAGCCCAGCACCTACTACTACAAAATCATACTTATGTTCAACTGTTCTCATACAGAATTCGTTCTGAAAATTATTGTGTTTGCAATTCTTGAATCTTCCCTATTTTACCAATCAATACCTGAACCAAGATGAAGGCCACCAAATAAGCAGAACCAATAAAAATGAATATTGGCAAATAGGAATGACTACCAACCGTGATGCCAATCAACTTTTGGGTGATTACACTCATCATGCCTCCCAGGGTTCCGCCAATTCCGGTTACTGTAGCCTGTATTTTTTTGGAAAATACCTCAGTGGGCAAGGTAATATTTGACCAAAGCCCATGAGACAACATGATACCCGACATAAAAAGAACGGCAGCAATAGGACTGACCTTTAATGTGAGCGCAAAACAAAAAACTGGGATTGCCAGAGAAGCGATCAACATGATGGTTTTCCTTGCCTTGTTTAAACTCCAGTTTTTTCTTTCAATCAAGATTTTTGGGAAATAACCTCCCAAGATGGTTCCAATACCCATCGCTGCATAGGGCAACCAAGCAGTAACGCCAATTTCAGCCAATGAAAGCCCCTGAACATCATGCAGGTATTTTGGAATCCAAAAAATGAAAAAATAAACAACTGGATCGATAAAAATTCTACCTGCAAAACAACCCCAACTTTCCTTTCGCATCAGAATCCATTTTATACCAACAGCACTTGAATGGATTTGATCTATTTTGGTTACCTCGTCCTGTAAAATAATTGCCTTTTCTTCATTGGATATTCGTTTGTTATGCTCTGGCAAGTAGTAAAATCGAAGCCACAACAATAGCCAAACAAAACCGAGTGCACCGGTAATTACAAAGGCCATTCGCCATCCCCAGGCAATGGCAATAAAGGTTACCAAGGGAACAGCCAAAGTTGCACCGATTGCTGAACCTGCACTAAAAATACCCACCGCCAAAGCCCGCTCTTTCATGGGAAACCATTCTGTAACTGACTTCACCCCTGCAGGAAAATTCGCAGATTCCGTAATCCCTAAAAAAAACCTGGCAATGGAGAACTGACCTACTGAATTGGCAAAGGCATGTAAAACACTTACCAAAGACCAACTTCCAACAGAATATGCGAATCCCTTACGCGTACCAATCCGGTCAATGATGCGTCCGCTAATGGCATACATAATGGTATAACTGAAAACAAACAAGGCAGTAATATTTGCGTAATCAACATCCGTCCAATGCAATTCTTTTTGGATGGTCGGCGCTAAGATGGCCAGTGTGTTTCGGTCGATATAATTCAACGCAGAAGCAAAGCAAAGCAATGCTGCCATTTTCCACCTCAAATTGTTATTGTTCAATAGTCCCATTTATTTTTTTTCAGTCGGCTATTTTTGTTTGATGACACCAACACCATCGGCAATGATATGTCCGTCTGCATTTTCGTTGGATATGGTGAAAGTTGCCGGCTTTCCTTTTTCAAAATAAAATTCACCTAAGCTGATAGAAAATCCAAGGTTATCTCCCTTGCGGAAATTCCAATTCATCTTTTCAGTTCCCTTGGCATGCCCAATGGTTATTGTTGCATTAGACGCAGCCTTTTCATCTGGAAAATACATGATGCATACCTTGTACAATCCGGGTTCACTGATCTGCAACTGGTATGTGCAGGAAGCAGGTTGATCAGCAGCAACCTGCTGACAGTCATAATTGAAAAGGTTTCTCAATCCCGCAATTCTTTTGGGTTGCCACTTGCCTTCATAGCGGATCAGTCGCTTATCAGATGATGTGATCACTGCACCGGTATTTTTTAGTTGTTCAGGATAGATACAATGTGAGGCAGATCCTTTGGGACCAATTTCCTGGGGCATGAATGGCAGGATTTTAGTTTTTGAAGCAAGGTTGTTTTCGAGAACAAGATTCCAGTTTCCCATGATAGGCTTGATCTCTCTGTCACCGGCATTGTAAATAACATTATTGGCTACCGTGGTATGGCTGGTTGCCCAATCCAGAAAGACACCATTTGCCAGGGTTCGGCGGGGTTTGCTTTCAGGCAACTGCTCATATCCCCAGATATCATAGAGATAGTTGTTCATGATAAAATTGGGTGCAGCCAAACGATTCATGGTGGCAAAATGAATAGCAGCACCGTCAATGGTGGTTTGCATGCAATCATGAATTTCATTGAACTCAACAACATTGCCACCCTGGTTCCTGAAAAGAAAAATTCCGTTTCGGGAGAGATCCCGAAAATGATTATGGGCGATATAATTACCGGGCAACATCGCCATAGAGGCTGGTCTTGAGTCGATATGAACCCCTCCACCATAATACCTGATCTTACCACAATGTTCAACTGTATTACGGGTGATGCGATTCATTATAGGGAATACAGTTGATGCTTTTTCACCAGAAGTATAAATCTTGGTATCATCCATATATGACAAGCGGGATCCAGTTAAAAGCACACCACCCCCTCCTGAGTTTGTAACAGTGTTATTGTCAAAAATATTATTTCGACTGTCCAGATGCAGCCATAAGGCATACCCGCCAATGTTATTGAAACTGCAGTCTGTCAAACCACAGTCCTGAGCATTCTCAAACATTACAGCACAATCGGTGTGAACCCTTGCCTCTATCTGTCCTAATGTATAGGTCGTATGACTGAAATTAAAACCCTGAAAATGAATATTTTTAACTGCTATGTCCTTTTCCACATCTCCTTTCAGGTAAAATATCCTGTTGAGGTAAGGGAAAATGATTTCTGAATCGTTAGGCGACTTCCCCTCCAATGGCTTGTAGAATAATGTCGCCTTCTGATGGTCTAGGTACCACTCACCAGGCATGTCCAGCTCTTCCCTGACACCTTCAATCCAAAACCAACTTCCTTTATCAATCTCACCATGCTGTTCCCGAGGGCCCAACTTGATGACTGATTTTTCAATATCGACAGCTGTTACATCATTCCATTGATTGAAAAAACGCCAGCGGGGCACCAGGTTGACCTGTGCATCGGATTCCAGACCCCAGCTTTTTTTAATTTTCCCTACCGGAATTTGCACTTCATTTTTTGTATTGGCAACAGAATAAAGAAAAGGATTATCCAACTCGGCATTGGGATAACGGGCCCGAACAGCCCTTTTACCATTCACAAA
Source organism: Chitinophagaceae bacterium (assembly GCA_947442625.1). GTDB lineage: Bacteria > Bacteroidota > Bacteroidia > Chitinophagales > Chitinophagaceae > Pollutibacter. The sequence goes on along the minus strand of CANEWJ010000024.1, from coordinate 11,206 downwards.
AAGCTGACGAAAGTTCAGGGGCAGCTCGGGCTTTTTTGAATATTTTTCTGCTTCGTTGTCATTTCTTTTCCAATTCCTTGTTTCAGGGATTGAAACAAACCAAATGCCATCATTTCCTCTTTTCCAGGAGCCACTGATGCGTTTCCCTCCACTCAAAATAACTTTTTCTCCTTCCGCAGCCTTCCATACGATTGGCGACGCTTTTGTACCTGAATCTTCCGCAGTAAACTCAATTGTCTCTGAGAAATAATAAGTTCCACCGCGCACAATCACTTCAATGGAACCCTTGAAACCAGATTGCTTTACAAGCCTAACAGCATCTTGTGCAGCCTCAAAACTGGCCAAGGGTTTCTGAATAGAACCATCGTTGGAATCCTTGCCCTGAAGGGCAACATAGATCTTTTTTATTTCCTTATCAGGGAGCTGAAAGGAAAGTAAAAATATCATGCAGAAAGTGAGTAAACCAAAAACATTTTTCCTGAACATAGATTAATTTTTCAATAGTTTTTGCAATTGCTTGCCCAATACTTCATAGCCCTTATTGTTTGGATGCAGCCCGTCGTTAAAAAATACTTCATTGACTTTTCCACTTTCCAGAAACAACTCCTTTCCAATGTGTGCAAATCCAACATGCTCTGATCCTGCCATTTTGCGCATATTTTTATTGACAACAACAATACGGTCCTCATAGTCGCGCCTTGGATAAATACCCAGCAGTGTTATCTCAGCTTTGGGCTGATGGCTTTTGATTACCCTCACCAAAAAACGAAGACCCTCCAATATTTCTTCATTGCTGTTGACCCGCAGATTATTGGTCCCAATATTGATCAATATTTTTTCCGGACTGATATCTTTCAGTTCGTCGTGATAAATCCTCCAGAGAACATTTTCAATCCGATCAGCCCCGAATCCAAAATTTCTCACCTCATAGGGGGCAAGATATTTTTGCCAGGATTCATTGCTCCTGGCATTTGGCTTTCCACCCCAGTTATGGGTTATAGAATTTCCTATCAACAATACCTTATTGGATTCTGTTTTGTTCAATGAAAGCATGGATTTATGACGACCTTCCCAGTCATAGCCGGCTGGTGTCCGGCGCTGTCGAATGGGGATCTGCGTTTTCAATGTACCAACCGGTTCCATGAATATCTCCCGTAGTTTTTTCTCGTAAGCGGCTGCGTATCGCATCATGCCTATGTCGTTGGGATGGGCTCCGTCCGACATTTCATCCATTTGAATATTGATTTCCTTTTGGGTCAACAAGTATATCCCATTGATATTTTCACCTTTGAATTGGTTCAATGCTGCTGCCAATACCCTATTAGAACGATCAGCATAGGTTTGTCGATTGGGATGTAAATACCCATCAGTATAACCGGCATGTTCTGAACACAAAATAGGTGTTTGGGGATGCTTTGTTCGTATGGTCTTTATGGTTTCAATAATAGACCTCGATAGTTGACTTGAATCAAGGGATTCATTGGCCAAATCAAGCAATCCATCAAAAACATAGATTCTGGCATCAATTTGATTGACCTGTTCAATCAAATCTTTTTCAAGTATACCATTTCCAGAAAATACCAGTTCGACAACATTTCGGTCTAATTGACGAGACAAAACATTTGTCCACGCAAGACCCGGACGTGAAGCTCCTTCTCCTTTAACGATAGAAGAACCAAAAACAACGATGGGCTTTTCTGGACGAATGGGAAGTACATTGAAAAGAGTCCCTTGAGGCACCCCAATTTGCAGATCTTCTATCGAATTATGTAACGGGAAAAAAAGCTCATACTCCCTGCCCAGCTTGTGAAAATTGTCGTTGGCACGAAGCTGGGAAAAAATATAATTTCCTGAATCAGGGATTCCAATATGTGGAGCAGCCCAATGCCATAATCCATCACTGTCAATGGCATAAAGATCAACACCATTTGCAGCAGTCGCAGGGAAAATGTTTTGTGTTTTGGAAGCAGTTATTTTATAACGAACAATAATTTCAGGAGCATTAGAAACGAAACGCATCGAATGTCCTGCACTTTGGCGAGACTGTAGCTTCCACCAAACAATGTCTGTTTGAGCAGATGCCATTAAAAAAATGGATTGAAAAATTAATAAAACAAAACCTCTCATGAATTGATTATTCAACGCTGTCAGAAGAATTATAGCTCATAATTTACAGAAATATTTGTTATTCTAACCAATCACACCATCAGATTCATATCCTTATTTTCCAATCATCTTCTTTCTGAGAAAATATTTCCAGAGACCATTTTATTTTTCGACAAATCAAATGACCCCTGGAAATAATTCAATCAATTGAGAACCACCTCATCAATATCCCGGATTCTGCACAAATCCAGGATTCTTGTTTACATCAATCTCAGACTGAGGGATAGGCCAGAGATAGTTATGGGGCTTGAATATCCTAGGGTTATCCATGATCTTGAAATTACCAACCACATTCAATAAAGAATTAAATGAAGAATAATTAGGAGATGTGTTTGCATCTAAAGTTGGCTTAGGAAGTGTGTAATAGATAGTCCTGTTCATTGCCTTCCCAAACAATATCCCATTCATGACTACATCAGCAATCTTCCAGCGGCGTATATCAAACAAACGCAAACCTTCTCCAACAAATTCTACTTTTCTTTCCCTCCTAACGACTTCCCGCAGTGCAGACTGACTGGTGCTAGTCACTGCAGGATAGAGACTGGTTTGACCAACAGCCACTCCGTATCCTCTGGCCCGCACCAAATTGAGGGCATTGAGAACCGAAGCATCGATTTGATTTAATTCGATTTTTGCTTCAGCATATGTAAGCAGCACTTCTGCATAACGAATAAACATAAAGGCCAATTCAGATTGTGTATTCAGTACAAGATCTGCAGGATCGAGATATTTCTTTAACAAAAAGCCCGAAAAGGAAGAGAAGGCATTGGTTACCTCCAAATTTGTAATCTTGGCAAAAGTTGGTGTATAACGCGTACAAGTGGTACTATCAGGATGATATGTCATATTGAATGTGATACCCCCTGTACCAAACCATGTATCCCCATCACCCAATATTGCCTGTCGCATACGGGGATCCCTGTTTCTAAAAGGATCTGCAGTGGAATAAAGTGGTGACTTATCAATGGTCCGTCCATCAATACACTCATAACTGTCAACCATAGCTCTAGTCGGTACCATACCAGAAAAACCACTGGAATTACGAGCCTGCATGTTTTGGGGAGTTGCACTTACCCTGACAGTCTGCTTGAAATCGAAGGCAAAAATGGATTCTCTTGAATTTTCTCCAGCGTATGTGAAAAGATTTCTATAATTAGGATAAAGCGAATGATAGTTTAGGTCTATCAGCTGTTTTGATGCCGCCGCTGCAACATCCCATTTTTCATTATACAGTGCTATACGCGCTTTGTATGCCATTGCAGCAGTATTTGTCGCTCTGCCAACATCAATACCACTATAGGACAGGGGAAGTTGCGCGATGGCACTGTCAAGATCACGAAAAATAAAATTCAGGACCTCTGCTCGTGCTGTCCTGGGCAGGAAAGATTCATCAGGATTGATTGACTTATTGACAAGCGGAACGTCACCGTACAATGAAATCAAATTACCATAATAATAGGCACGAAGAAATCTGGCTTCGCCTTCGATCCTTCTGAACAAAGATGCAGGAGTAGAAGCTTTTGCTTTCGACATATTCTCCAAAAGCATGTTGCATTTGCCGATTCCAGTATAAAACTGATTCCATATGGTTCGAACCATTGTAGTTGCAGGAGTGTGCTGACCCAAACCGATTGCCTGGGCATCTGTAGTAGGTCTTTGCCACATCACATCTGAAGTGCATTCCAATTGCATCAGATAGGGATATCCATCCTGAGCATATGATAAATTGCTGTATGCAGCATTGACTGCCAAAACCAATTGATCAGTGGTGGTATAATATGTTGCACTGTTGGGCTGGTCTTCAGGAAAACGATTCAGTTTGTTTTTGTTGCACCCTGCAAAAAGAACCACAAGAAACAACCCAGTTACAATATTGAACTTTTTCATCATGTAAATTTTTAGTGATTTATTTTAGACTAACCTTTACCCCTGCTACAAAAGAGGCCACCTGGGGATAATTGAAAGGATTACCCAACGGTGCTTCCGGATCATAGCCAGGAACCTTATCCCATGAGAATATATTCTGTCCGCTCAGATAAACCTTGAAAAGTGAGAAAGGTGTCTTTTTTAATATTGTTGCGGGGAAAGTATATCCTAAGACAGCTGTTTTTAATTTGACAAAAGAGGCATCATCAACCCAGTAACTTGAGGTTTGGGTATTGTTCGTTTGTGAGATAAAAAATCTGGGATAGGTTGCCTTTGCATTTTCCTCTGGTGTCTTTGTCAGGCTCCAACGGTCGAGATGTATATCACGAACACTTCCCGCATTGAAGAAAGCCCATGCTGCATCCTGTATCTGAAGGCCATTCCACTTTCCTACACCCTGAAAAAACAGTGTCACATCAAATCCCTTATACTCAAAAAACAAATTTGCACTATAGGTATATCTTGGTATTCGGCTTCCGATGATAACCCTATCTAAATTATTTATTACGCCATCTTTATTTTGATCGACATACTGAATATCACCAGGTTTTACTGCTCCGAATTGTGTTGCACTAGCAGCCACATCCTCCGGCTTTTGAAAGAGTCCTTTCGCCTGAAACCCATATAAGGCCCCTATTTCATCTCCTTCCCTGGTAATCTGAAAACCTGAGATATAAGGCCCGGTACCTTTGAGGTCCATTACTTTATTTCTCACATCGGAAAAGACACCTGTAATTCCAAATTTAAAGTCTTTGCCTATTCTGTCATTATAACCGATTTGCAGATCCCATCCTTTGTTTTGAACACTACCAGCATTCTGAACACCTGCACCAAGACCAACAATCATCGGGATAGGAAGCGAAAGTAAAATATCATCGGTATTCTTTACATAGTAATCAAATTCAACATTCAATCTGTTACGGAAAAAAGATCCGTCGAAACCAAAATTCAACAGCTTGGTAGCCTCCCAGGTGATTTTACGGTTGGCGACGACAGTCTGTGCTGCTGAACTGACAATATTCCCGTTGAAAACACCCTGACCTAACACCAAAGAAGATATATAAGGATAATCGCCTATATTCTGATTACCCAGAGATCCCCATGAAGCCCTTAGTTTTAGTAATGATAACCAATTAATCTTACTCAGGAATTTCTCCTTGGAAAGAACCCATCCTGCAGAAAGTGAGGGAAAAAATCCAAACCGTTTGAAGTCTGGTGCAAATCTCGATGAACCATCATAGCGAGCATTCAATTCAAAAAGATATCTGTCACTTGCCACAAGATTAACCCTGCCATAATAAGATTGTAATGCCCAAGAAGTAGCATCACCAGTCATGTTTTGATTGAGAGAGGGAAAGGCATTTAGCTGAACGAGGTCAGGAAAAAGAGAAAGTTCTCTGGTGGCATTGAACGACTGGCTTCGGTTGTCGGTTTGTTCTGCACCGGCAAGAACATTCAGATCCAACCACTTGAAGGTTGTTGAATAATCAATCTGTGCCTTAAGATAATTGGTCAGCACATTATTATGAGAATTGGTCAGTGCTACTTTATTGGGATTGCTGAAAAGGAGGGCTTTCGTATCAAAATTGAAGTAGTCAATTTTTCGTTGGTTATTACTGCCGAAATTGCTAAAGAATCTGGGCGAATAATTTAGATTCACATTTAAGCCTTTGACTGGCTTATAGTTGGCCTGTAAGTTTATCAATGCAGTATTTCCATTTGTACTGTTCAAACCTCCCGCAACAGAATAAGCCAATGGATTACCTCCCTCCCAGCCTGGCCCCCATGAACCATCGGAGAATTTTGCAGCATAAATAGGTGGCACCCTGTATACCTGGCGGAACAATTCACCGTATCCCACGCTCGGCAAATTTGTGATCTCTCTTCTAAGGTTAATATCAAACTGAAAAGCCAGTTTTTCGGATGCCTTATAATCTGCATTGATTCGCATGCTGTATCGCTTGAAACCTGAATTGTTTACGATTCCATTTTGATCCATATAATTCAGCGCTGCCAGAAGTCGGATTCGATCTGTTCCTCCATTGAGGGTTATGCTTTGTTGCTGTTGCAATCCTTTGGTGAATGTTGCCTTTTGCCAGTCGGTATTTGGAAATCGATCTGGATCCTTGGCATTATTTGCCATATAATTATTGATATAATCACTTGTGAATTTTGGTGCAGATCCTTCATTGGTCAAGGCCTCGTTGTACATTTTCATGAAACCCTCCGCATCAAGATATTTGGGCTTGTCAACAGGTTGCTGAAAACCGTAAAACGCATCATAATCAACCTTCATGCTACCTGATTTACCTCTTTTAGAAGTAATCAGAATAACTCCAGCTGCAGCCCTTGAACCGTATATGGATGCTGATGCAGCATCTTTCAGCACTGAGATTGTTTCAATATTATTGGGGTCGACATCACCTATTGCTGAAACTACACCATCAATGAGAATGAGGGGATCATTATTCCCGAGGGTACCTATACCCCTTATTCGGATTTGAGCTGCCTGTCCCGGAACTCCATTAAATTGAGAAACTGTAACACCAGGCAATGCTCCCTGAAGGGCAACTGTTGTGTTAAAAACAGGCCTTTTGGCAATTTCAGCGCCGCTGATAACAGAAACAGCTCCTGTAAGATTGACTTTCTTCTGCTTACTGTAACCCACAACTACAACTTGTTCAAGAGACTCAGTTTGTGATTCAAGTATAACCGACATCGGTTCTGAACCAGCAGTTAGCTCCACTGACTTAAATCCTATCGCTGAGAATTGAAGTACCGACTTGCGATCAGCTGTAAGTGTAAATAAACCTTCTCCGTTCGTAAGGGAGGCTTCTTTCAGTCCCTTTACGGTAACACTAACTCTTTCAATGGGTTTCCCATCGGAGGAAACGACTTTTCCAGAGACTTTCATCGATTGAGCGGCCAATTCTGTTGGCTGAAAGTTAAAAAGCAGTAAGAAAACACAACAGAGATGAATGTAAATCTTTCTCATATGGCAGAAGTTGTTTTTCCAAACATAAGTAACATTTGTTCTCTTCAAAAAGAGGAGAATTTTATGAAATCAACTTTTTCTATCGTTATCGTAAACGTTTACGTTTACGATAGATAGATTATTTTTGGGGAATTGAATATAAATGCTTCAATTCAGCAGCTTATCAGATATTTCGTTTAAATTGACATTACATAAAATTCAAATAACTATCTTTCAACCGATAGAAATTTCATAATTATGGCCCGCGTAAAATGTCCAAAATGTACCAAGGTTGAACGCATTCTCAAAGCAGGAATAGTAAGAAGCAAACAGCGATATTTCTGTAAAGATTGTAACTATCATTTCATTATTCCAAATCCCAAAAAAACGATTGGCAAATCACCCAATAAGTCAGATCTGCAAACTTCCATGCAGGATATCGCAGAGGCTGCTGGCGTATCAACCACAACAGTATCAAGGGCATTGAACAACCGCCCTGACATCAACAATCAGACCAGCAAATTCATCAAAGAACTTGCCCTGGCCATGAATTATCAACCCAACATGCTTGCCCAAAGTCTGGTTACCCGTTCCTCACATACATTGGGGGTCATCATTCCGAGTTTGGAAACAACTATTTTCTCAACAATGCTGAGTGGCATCCAAGAAGTGGCTGCACAGGCTGGATATCGTGTTAACATTTGCACTTCCAATGAAAAACATGAAACTGAAATAGCAAACATCCAGGCACTGATGAACAACATGATAGATGGGCTATTGATTTGCCACACCATTCAAACAAATTCATTTGAACACCTTAGAATCCATATTGGAAAACGTATTCCGATTGTCCAATTCTACCGGGTTGCAGACAATCTTCCTGTTTCACAAATTCTGGCAGATGACGAGGCTGGTGCAGAAGCAGTTACAGAGTACCTAATCAAAAAAGGTTGCCGCAGAATAGCCATAGTACTGGGTTCTAAAGGACTTTCCATTTCACAGAAAAGATTCATGGGATATCAGAATGTACTCCAGAAACACAATATAAAAATTGATGAGAAATTGATTGCCCATATCGATTTCACACTGGAAAAAGTAGTAAAAGCCGTTGACAACTGGCTAAAGTTAAAACCAGGCATTGATGCAATTATTTCCATTTCAGACAAAAGTGCAGTACAAATCATCCGCCACCTCAAGGAAAAAAAAGTACCTGTTCCTGGAAAAATTCGTGTATTTGGTTTTGGAAATGAATTTGTCGGGGAAATTGTAGACCCAGGGCTGAGTACTTTTGACACCAATACAAAACGTATTGGAGAAGAAGCCTCCAGCCTGATCATTGAGCAGATCATTACAGGCAAACAGAACTTGACAAAGAAAATCATACCAGGCAAAATGGTCTTAAGGAAGTCTGGTTGAAATAGTTGATTACCGTTTAAAGCACCCATTTAAAACCCAGAAAAATGAATAAAGCTACTATGAAGCTTATGAAACATGGATTATCCATTTGAATTCAATATGGCCCATCATATTCTATTATTTAAGTTTTATCATTTCGCTTCCTGCCAACAGAAACGCACCAGTACCAAAATTTTGCCAACTTTCAGCATTTGCTGGCATTGGATTGGCTCCAATATTTTGAACCCATCCAATTTTTCCATTCTCTTTCTGACATCCCATTATTCCTTTCCAAGCTTTCAAAACCACTGGTTTGAAAATTGATTTATCCAACAAATTGTTATTGATACCCCATGCCAATGCAAATGTGTAAAACTCACTGCCACTAACCTCGCCATGGTCGTAAGATTCGGGGCAAAGCAAACTTGTACGCCATAGTCCATCTTCAGGTTGTAGTTCTTTGATTTTCAAAGCCATTTCCATAAAAAGGTTTTCATAGAAAACCCTATTGGGATATTGCTTGGGCATATCTGCTAAAATCAATGCCAATCCAGCTAAAACCCAGCCGTTACCTCTGCTCCAAAATACCTTTCTACCATTTGGTTCTTTTATATCAGAAGCATTCCCCTTCCATAAAAATCTCATATCTCTGGAGAACAAATGTTGTTCCTTGTCGTATAATAATTCATACGATTGCTTATAATATTTGTCCATTTCATTCAACAAAGATTCATTTTTTGAGAATTTCGAATAGGCTGTAATTACTGGAGGTGCCATAAAAAGAGCATCACACCACCACCATAGGATGCTTTTTTCATCTGGCTCATTCACTTCCACCTTTTTGCCACCAATTCCATTCTTCCAAGGGTGAGCATTATACAAATGTTCATTGATGATTTTCTCAGAAGGCTGTAGGTTGGCCTCCGGAATTCCAAGTCTTTTCAAATAAAGATAACTGTAGCAAATATTCATATCATCGGCATGGTAGAAACGTTCCCATGGCTTCCATCCATTTCTCACTGCCATCTGCTTTAATGCTTTTAAAAAGGCAGTATCCTTGGTGGCTTCATGTGCTTTGGAAACTCCCAAATAATAAGCCCCATTTGTCCAATCTGTTGGTGCTTTTGCATAAATGGGATTGGCTTCCTGCCAGGCCATTGCTCGAAGCATCGATTGTCTAATAGAAGCTGCTTCAGGAGTAAATTTATGTTGAGACACTTTACATCCTTGATTTAAAACCAAGAGAAATAAAACAATCCAACCGCTGTATTTCTTCTTCATTTGATCATCTTTATATGGTTTAGTAAATGGTATAATTTTATACTGAATGAAGTTACCATTTGAATAAAGTACATGAATCAGCGTTACCTCTTGAATTTTATATTCATTCGAAATCAGGAATAGATCAGAAATTTTTGGCCTTGATGAAAGGATCATCTGCACAAAGCTTTTCACTGTTGTACTTTGATGAAGTTGCTTCACATTGTTTACGCAACCTGGCAAGAATAGTTGCATACTTTTTATCAGAGGCAAGATTGTTTTTCTCCAGTGGATCATTCTTCAGGTCATACAGCTCTTCGGGAGCTTTGATTAATCTATACCGGAAATATTTCCATCTTTCGGTCCTGATAGCTTCACTGGAAGGAATATCAGGATTGTCCCATAAATGCTCTATCAAAATAGCATTGCGGTTCAAATGGGCTTTGTTGTTTACCAACAAAGGAGTCAGGCTCTTCCCCTGGTAGTTCTTAGGAGCACTTACTCCTGCCATGTCCATCATTGTCTTTGTGATATCAATATTCAGCACCATTTCATCAACGCTGGATGATTTTTTTACCCTGGGGTCATAAATAATCAAAGGTATTCTGATGGATACATCATACATCAGCCACTTATCCGCAAGTTGGCGATCGCCCAAAAAATAACCATTATCGCCCATCAGAATGATAATGGTATTGTCATTGATTCCTTTTGTTTTCAGCTGCTGTCGGATCATACCAATTTCATTGTCAATTTCAGTTATCATGCGATAATAGCCCTTGACCATCTGCTGGTATTTTTCAGGAGAATCAAACCTCCATTTCCATCTCACCCGATTAAAACCTTCCCTTACTTCTTTTGGAAGACGATTGAAATATTCATCTTCTCCCAGCAATGGTTCAGGTATGTTTACGTTTTTATAAAGATCATCGGATTTATCCTGCCAATAATATTGATCTGTTGAGTTATCATGCCCGTGTGGCGCGCTGAAGGAAAGTGAAAGACAAAAAGGTTTATCCGCAGGGGCATTCCTGATGAATTCCTGCGCTTGATGTCCGGTATATCTGGTAAGGTGAACGGTATCTTTTCCGATTTTTTTATAAAAATAACCCCGACGATCAGGGCTACCTCCCCTATCATAAAAATCGCTTTGGTCAAAATATTGCTTGTCAGCATCAATGATAACACCCAACTTTCCAAAAAAACCGACATGATACCCATTTTCCTTTAAAAGTTTGGGGTAGATGATATCTGCATAAGGTTGCTTCAGCCTGGGTTTTTGAAATGTATATCCGTGGGTGCGCTCATATAAACCAGTTAAAATGGAAGCCCTGCTGGCAGCGCAAATGGGAGTGGTTGAAAAAGCATTTTTAAAATATGTTCCAGTTCGTGCCAGCGCATCCATCTCTGGCGTCTGGATGATTGAATTGCCTGCAACTCCGAGTGCATCCCAGCGTTGGTCATCAGTAAGAATAAAGATGATAT
>CANEWJ010000023.1 GCA_947442625.1 Chitinophagaceae bacterium | reverse complement strand
CATCGCCTCTGTGAGAGAATGGCTTGACAGTGAAATCAAAGTCATGTGGGCCATGCAAAAGCCCGACGGCATGATTGAGGGATGGCATGGCGATGGAAATTTTGCCCGCACCTCCATCATGTATTGTCTGTGGAAAACAGAGGGGATTGTTCCGTTAGATTGGAACGATCAACTTTCGATTGGTGCTGTACAAACGGCCACAGGCTTGAAAATTGCGGTTTCATCACCCGTAGGGTGGAAAGGGAAATTGAAGTTTGATGTACCCAGGCATTCCTCCATGATGCACTATCCAGCAGATTATCCGAGGATCAACCAGTACCAGAAATGGTTTGTGGTTGAAAAGAATCTGTCTTACCATTTGAGCAATATTCAAACAGGAACATTAAACAAAATCAAAGGCAGTGTGCTGGCAAAAGGATTGGATGTTGAAGTGAAGGCTGGAGAAACCATTTTCCTTGAAATTAGCAGCCACTAGCATGGCGTAAGATCAACCCTTTGTCTTATCTTTTCATATCATTTTGATCAACCCTGAATTAACATGCAAAGCAACAGCAGAAGAAACTTTCTCAAAAACAGCGCGGCCCTGTTTGCCCTTTCTTCGATCAAGGCATCAGGATTGGAAGCATTTTCGCTTGGACCTGCAAGAAGGGTTGCCCTGATTGGTACAGGATGGTATGGGAAAAGCGATCTGTTCAGGCTGATGCAGGTGGCACCAACAGCAGTGGTGGGGCTCTGCGATGTAGACAAAAATCAATTGCAGGGAGCCGCTTCCCTGATCGCAGCAAGGTCGGCATCGAATAACAATATTCCGCTGTATGCAGACTACCGCAAGATGCTGGCAGAACAAAAACCAGAGATCGTGCTCATCGGATCTCCCGATCATTGGCATGCCCTGCAAGCCATTGAATCCATTCAATCCGGCGCACATGTCTATCTGCAAAAGCCCATCAGTGTTGATGTGCTGGAAGGGGAAGCCATCCTTGCCGCCGCAAGAAAATACAACAAAACCGTTCAGGTGGGAACGCAAAGAAGAAGCACGCCCCATCTGATGGAAGCAAAGAAAAATATTGTGGATGCTGGCCTCCTGGGGAAAGTTCACCATGTAGAAATGTGTTGCTATTTCCACATGCGCAGCAGCAACAATCCTTCCGTTCAGCCAGTGCCTGATTTTTTGGATTATGAAATGTGGACAGGTCCTGCACCCTTCAGGCCCTATGACGGATTGCCCCACCGCCGCTGGTGGCGCGCCTTCATGGAATACGGCAATGGCATCATGGGTGACATGTGCATCCACATGTTTGATACAGTCCGCTGGATGCTGAACCTGGGCTGGCCGAACCGGATCAGCTCAACTGGCGGCATCTATGGCAGCAATCCTGGGAAAAGCAATATTGCCGATTCACAGACAGCCATATTTGAATACGAAAACCTGAACTGTGTCTGGCAACACCGCAGCTGGGGAACTGCTGCAGATCCTGAGTATCCATGGTCTTTCAAAATTTATGGCGAAAATGGAACCCTTTGTGGCAGCACCTTGAAATTTGATTTCATACCGTCCGGAAAAGGAGAAAAAATTCACCGGGATGTTGTGCTTGAAAAAGAAAAATATCCTGAAGACCTGACAGAAAAAGACATTGAGTTGTTTGCAGCACCTGCAACCCGTGAACACATGAAAAATTTTCTTGCTTCCATCGATAACAATAGCAGACCAGTGGCAGACATTGAAGAAGGCCATATTTCAACGGCCTCCTGCATCCTTGCCAATATGGCCATGAAACTCCAAAGGCCTTTGGTCTATGATCCTGTGAAGCGGATTGTCAAGAACGATCGCGAGGCTACAGCACTGCTGAAAAGGGATTATCGATCACCATGGAAACATCCCCATCTTTTGTCTTAAGGCCCATCCATGACCATTTACCACCGCACTGAATATCCGGAGCAGATGCCCCCTGCAGATTTCGATCGCTACCTGGCGATGGGATGGTACCGGATGCGCCAACATGTTTTTACCTGCTCACACCTCTTTGATTTCAATGATGAAAGCGAACTCATAGGCCTGCGCAGGGTATGGTGGATGCGGTTTTCCATCAACGATATACTCCAACATTCCTCCCACCAAAAATTGAAAAAAAGAAACAACGGGTTTCAGGTGGTGATGGGCCCCCATTCAACAATCAGTGCTGCAGAAGAGATCTTGTATGGTGCTTACCGCGCGTCCATTGATTTTGACGGATATCCAACGCTACAAGATGCACTGTTTGGCCGTTCAGCAGATACAAGTATTTACAACAGCCAGTCCATTTCCGTTTATGATGGAGAAAAACTGATTGCCTTCGGCATCCTTGATTTGGGTGAAAAATCAGCCTCCTCGCAGATCCACTGCTACGATCCTGCCTACGCTTCCTACAGCCTTGGGAAATACCTGATCTTGTTGACCCTGGATCACCTAAAATCCCTGGGGCATGACTGGTATTATCCAGGCTATGTTTTTGCAGGAAATCCAAAAATGAACTACAAGCTTTTTGCCGGAAAAGAAGCTGCAGAATATTTTGATCCTGAAACCGGCGAATGGCAGGCCTTTGTTGAGGAATTGTTGGATGATGAGCCTTACAGCGAAGAAATTATCTTGCAAGTCAGTGAAAAAATGTTTGGCAGAATAAAGGAATAGGTCTTATTGTTGGTTGTTCAGTAATGCCTTAACCTGGTGCAGGTTTTTGTAATCCAGCGTAGATGCTGTCATGGAATTGATGCTCTCCAACAAAAGTTCCCGTTTCGATTGGTCTTCCCAAACCAATGCCAGGGGATGCATGTCAACCTTCACAAAAAACAGGCAAAAATCGCCCGCCATGCCCACTGTGGTCTGGGTTTCTGTCCTGAAATAAAGATCATCAATACTGGCTGCAACTGGCCGTTGATAGGCAGGGTGCTGGCTCAAACCCGGCAAGGATGTAACCGTCCAAACATGCCGCCTGAACAAGGCTCCATCCCTTGAAATAATGGCAGCTACTTTTTCGCTGGACGCCCTGAGGTTGTCGCCATCGGCCACAGGCAGGTGCAAACCAAAAAATGATTCACCCAATTTCCGGGCAGGAACAAATCCACTGGGAAAGCAAAAACAAATGGAAACCAGTTTGCCTTTGTGAAGGATGGCAAGATCCTCCTCGCAGGCCAGTGCAATGGATTTGATGTCTGTGGCATTGTTCAAACCACAAAATTTCCCCATCATTTGTACCCATGGAAGGGCATCATGAGCAGTAGCCGTGAGGTCATGGCCGATGGTATCCAATGCTTGCTTTTTCTGCAAGAGGTATGAAGGGTCAGGGTGCCTGTTGAACGCATCCCCACTGTATTTGACAATGTCTGCTGAAACGGTATATGGAGCCTTGACAGGAAAAACCATGCATGTTAATCTTGCTCAAATGTACAACATCCATCCGCTCAGGATCACTGGATACAAATTTATTGTGAGGAGATGTCAGAAACCCAATGCACCTGTCCGTTTTGCTTGGCCAGTTCATCTTCTCCGCCATCTGCAAATGCTTTCATCTTGTCAGAAAATCCTTTTAATGCCTTGTTGACCATTCCATTGACAGTTCCCTCCTCTTCAATGGTTCCAGCCCTGATGCCGGTGAGGATTTCAATGCCATCATCAATGGTATCAACAGTCCAGATCTTGAACTGTTGCTGGCGAACCGCTTCCAGGATGTTCTCCTTCAACATCAGTTGCCTGGCGTTGGATGAAGGAATCATAACCCCCTGTTCACCATTCAAACCAATCAACTTGCACAATTCAAAATATCCTTCGATTTTTTCATTGATGCCTCCAATGGCCTGCACCTCTCCTTTTTGGTTGACAGAACCCGTCACTGCAATGCCTTGCTTGATGGGCAGTTTGGCCAGGCCAGACAACAAGGCATAGAGCTCCGTACTGGATGCACTATCGCCTTCCACTTCCGCATAGCTCTGCTCAAACACCAACCTTGCAGAAAGGCTTACGGGCTTGTCTTGAAAGAATTTTTCCGCCAGGTAGCCGGTTAAAATCAGTACCCCTTTGGTATGGATGGGACCACTCAGTTCTGCCTCTCGTTCAATCGCAACAATACCGGCCTTCCCAAGATTGATGCTGCAGGTAATCCTGTTGGGCTTGCCAAACATCAGGTCTCCCAAGTTAATCACGGAAAGCGCATTGACTTGTCCGGTTTTAGATCCCGTGATGTCGATCAGGATTTGTTTTTCCTGGATCATTTCATTGATTTTTTCCTGGATCAGGTTGCTGCGGTAGGCTTTTTTCTCCACTGCCATTTGGATATGATGACCACTGATCACCGCAGACTGCTCTTCCACTGCATAATGGTTGGCCTCCCGCAACAAGTCAGCGATTTGGCCAAACCTTGTGCTCAGTTTTTGCTGGTCTTCCGCCAGCCTTGAACCATATTCAATTATTTTTTTCAAGGCCTCCGCATCGGGTTTGCCAATGGGCTCCTTGATCCCAAGGGTGTTTAAAAAACGAATATAGCTGGCGGTATTATCAGGATTGCGTTCCATTTCTGCATTGAAGTCAACCTTGACCTTGAAAAGGTTTTTAAATTCATTGTCAACCGCGTAAAGCACATGGTAATAATAGGGGCTTCCCACCAGAATCACTTTTACCTGCAACGGAATGGCCTGGGGCTTGAGCGATTTTGTGGTGAGGTATCCCAGCTGGTCCATTGCCTCTTCAATCAGGATTTCCTTGTTGCGGATGGCCCGCTTCAGGGCTTCCCAGGAAAAATAATTCTTGAACAATTCTGCTGCACGAATGATCAGATAGCCCCCATTGGCCTGGTGCAATGACCCTTTCCTGATCATGGTAAAATCCGTGACCAGAGAACCCATGACAGATTCTTTTTCAACCCTTCCGATGAGGTTGTTATAGGTGGGATTGGTTTCAATGATGATGGGAGTCCCTGTTTGCCCAGTATTGTCGATGAGGGCATTGACTTCATAACGGCTCAGGTAATTGTTTGCCTTGTTGTTCCCTCCGGCAAAGCTTTCTTTGTGCGAGATCAGGAATGCACCCAAATTGCTGAGGATATCATCCCTGACGGATTGAAGGTAGGCAATCACTTCTGGGAATGTTGAGTACCGGGTTTTTATTTCATCAATCAATGTATTGATGGCATAGCTGGCCACCTCGGTTTCAAGCTTTTCAAATGCTGCCACAGCCTCTTTTTCCAGCTTGCGTTGTTCTTTCAACATGCTGGCAACCTCATCAGCAAAGCCCGTCTGTATATCAGCAATTTTTTTCTTTTCTTCCTCTGGCAAGGCCTCAAAAGCTTCGTCAGTAATGGGTTCTCCATTTTGAATCGCCACTGTATAAATCTCCCAGGGGGTTTGCTTGATGATCAAAGACTCTTTGGCCGCTTTCTGGTCTACAATGGCTGAGAGTGCAATCTGTTGCTGCTGGTGCTTATCAGAGATTTCCTGCCGCCGCTTGGCATATTCCTCGCTCTCAAATACCTTCATCAATGATTGAACCGTTTCATGGATCAGGGCCTTCATGTTTTTCTTGAGCTCATTGGCATGACCGGCAGGCAACAACAAACGCTTCGGCTGATAAGCATCCTGAAAATCGTTCACATAGCACCAGTCTCCAGGCACCTGTTCTGTCTTCACTTTTTCCTCCAAAAACAACTTGACAGCCGTCAGCTTTCCCGTTCCATCATCCCCCGATACAAAAACATTGAACCCATCCGCCTTGATGCCCAAACCAAGTTTCAGCGCTTCCTCCGCCCTTTTCTGCCCTATCAACGCTTGTTCATTGCTGGCTTCAGTCGTTTTTTGCAATGCCATCAAATCATCATTGCACGCATTGCGCAATGCTTCAGCACCCAGGATCTTTATCATGTATTTTATTTTGGGAAAAATATCCCAAATGCCGCCGGCAAGTAATGATGAATGTCATGCCATTTAATGACTGCGAAAAACATATAGCTGCGTAACATTTGCCTGCTCAATGCAGAAATCAAAAAACATCATTGGCCTTCAATGAAAAAGGGAAGACCCCGGTTGGAAATCTTCCCTTTTCTTTCTCTGAAAAAATTTATCTGACTATAGGTGGTTATGAACACTAAATGTACGCAAGCGCAGTTCAGTTTGACCACTACATGCATAATTTATTGCTCAAATAACTAATCTTCCTCCGTAGGCTTGATGAAGGCAGCCCTCACCGGGAAAGGTGCAGGCTTTCCTTTCAACCCCTGCCAAAGAATTTCATTCAAGATCAAATCTGGCACCCGGTCTTCCGTTCTCCAATCAAATTTTTCTGAAAGTTTGGCAGCAATTGTTTTCCCTGCATTCGTTTCGCCAAGGTTGATGTTCGATTTGAGGTGATTGAACGGGGTGAAGTCGGGTTTATTGGTAAAACACCTCCACATGGGTGTTGCAGCTGCATCAAATTGTGTCATGGGGGGCAATCCCAAAATCAATTCTATGGTACGCAACATGCCAGATGTGGTGTACATGGTATGGTCAACATATTTTCGCTTTACATACGGGCCAACCACATAGGCAGTACTCCTGTGTGCATCCACATGATCAGGACCATTCTGTGCATCGTCTTCCAGGATGAATACCACCGATTCTTTCCACACCGGACTCTTGCTCAAATGATCGATCAGCATGCCCACAGCAAGATCATTGTCGGCCACATGTGCATAAGGCGAAGGCCTTCCTGCACGCATCCCCTCTGTATGGTCATTCCCCAAACGGATGGTGGAAAAACGGGGCACATTGTTCAAGGAAACCAATGAATCAAAATCACGTTTCCATTGGTGAAAACGGATCGTATCCATGGTCTTCAGTCCATATGGTGCGAAAGAAGCCGTATGGCCTTTCAAGGATTCCAACCGGGGCTTTGTACCAAAATCATCTGCCACAAATTCTCCATAAGACCTGTAGCTGACATTGTTTTTCGCGCAGAGATCCCAAATAAACCCATCCTTGTTGTTTCCTATTTTCAGTAGCCCTGAGGTGCCATGTGTGCCCCCTTTGCCACCGTAAGAGGCCGGCCAATTCTTCTCAACATAATCATTGGCATAAGCGCCCATGCTCCAGTTGTGTCCATCGGCACTCACTTCTGCATCAACATAAAAATTATCCAGCAGCACATAGTCTTTTACAATCTTGTGCTGGTTTGGGGTAACATTCTCTCCAAAAAGCAGAAGGGATGTATCACCGTTGCCTCCTTTTACATCACTCAAGACCTGGTCATAGGTCCTGTTTTCCTTGATGATATAAAACACATGTTTGATGGGTGATGCAGCGCCAACTTTCATGGGAATGGGATTGCCAGGCTGACCCTCAGCGTTTAACTCCTTTGATTTTGTATAGGGCGCGTTCTGGTATACCGCCTTGGAATAAACGGCCATCTGTTCTTCCGATGGCTTTTTGATGATGCTCAGGGTTCCGAGGAACAAAGAACCGATGTATTGAACAGATGCCGGTTTTGTACTATCCCCCAGATGACTGAGTACAACTTGTTTTTTGTTGACCGGATTGGGCCCGTTTGGATTCGCATAAGAACTCAGCCCCTTTCCATTGGTCACATAGATGTTTTCGCCAATCACTTTTATGTTGGTTGGATACCAGCCCACAGGAATAAATCCTTTTGACTTGCTTTTGGACCTTTCAGCAACATCAAAAACGGCCAGGCAATTGTTGTCAGCGTTAGCAACGTACAACGTCTTCTCGTCTTCACTCAATGCAATGCCATTGCTGGTTGATCCGCTGGGAGACCCAGGATACATCGATGCAACAAGGGTTTCAACAACTTTCCTTGTTTTTGTATCGATAACAGAGATGGAATTGTCCTGGGAATTCGCCACATAGAGCAACCCGCCATTTTTGGTCAACAACAATTCATTGGGATGATCGCCAACCGGGATTGAATCGGTAATGGTTTGGGAAGGCACATCATAGACCAAAACTTTTTTGTCTCCCCAGAGGCTGATGTATAATGTATTCCTGTCCTTGGAAAGTTTACAGGTATAGGCTTCTGCGCCCAACACAAGTTTGTTGATCATTTTTTTGGAAGCCAGGTCAAATACAAAGAGTGATTTGGCTTCTTTTGAAACAACAAATAACTGCTTGCTCCCCTTCTCGTCAACATCCAGGCCTGCCGTTCCGATGAGTGCTGGCCATGGCTTGCCGAGAATATACTCGTCCTTCAAGGCAAGCTTATTGCCAATGATGGAGTACCGGTTGACCTGGTTGTCGTGACCCGCTGATGCATACAAGGATTGGTCATCATCGCCAAATGCCAGGCCGTACCAGGCTTTACCAATCACAATGCTGTCCAGTTTTTTTCCGGATGCCGCTTCAATCAATTCAATGGAATGTATGCCAACACCATTGTTGGTTACAGCCATCAGTTTCTTATTGTTGCTGACCACGAGGTTCAATGGCAAATCGCCCAACCCAACCTGCTTCCCAACAGGAGTGATGGACCAGCCGTTAGGCAGCATCACCCTTTTTTTATCCAGCTCCTGGGCTGTTTGCGCCATAGAACTGGCTCCAATGAGGATTGAGATGGCGGTAAAAAGAAAATGTCTCATGTCTTATGATTTTGAAAATGATGGCATGTTGGCCTATACATGTAAATTTACATTAGGCATATAAACCTAATATTAATTTTAATGACCATGAAAAAACAGTTTATCATAGCCATCGGATTGGTTCTTATCCCTTTTGCCTACGCGATATACCTCTATCCAACGCTGCCGGCAAAAATCCCCATGCATTTTAACCTGAATGGTGAAGTGGATGGATGGGGATCCAGGGAAAGCATTTATCTGCTGCCCTCGATCATGGGCCTGACAAGTATTTTCGTGTATTTTATCATGGCCAACATCAAAAAAATTGATCCCAAAAGATATGCCAGTGCCGACGACAAGGTTTATGCACAATTCGGGCTTTTTACGGTGGTATTTTTGACCTGCCTTTCGATGGTTATCTTGTACAGCACGGTTCACCGGTCCATTGACATGAATAAAATGATATTCCCACTGTTGGGTTTTGCTTTTACCGGAATGGGCATCTACATGCCCAAACTCAAACAGAATTATATTGCAGGTTTCAAGCTGCCCTGGACACTGGAGAATGAGGCGAACTGGAATGCCACACATGCGCTTGCTGGAAAGGTCTGGACGATGGGAGGAAGCCTGCAAGTGATCAGCGCCTTTTTACTCAATGGACCAGCGATTTTTATTGCATTCATGTCGATAACCGCGGTTATGGTCATCATTCCCTCTGTATTCTCCTACAGGATGTTCAAACGGGGCAACCCCAACAAATGATTCCAAAAAAAAACCCCCTGCAAATGCTGGGGGTTTTTCGTGGAGATGGACGGACTTGAACCGCCGACACACGGATTTTCAGTCCGATGCTCTACCAACTGAGCTACATCTCCGCGTAGCCAAATTAATGGGAGTGCAAATATAATCCTTGGCGGGGAAATGGCAAAATCATTGCAACAAAGAACAAAAAAAGACCGGAGAAATTGTCTCCGGTCTTTTTTATGCGGTCAAATGGTCATTAAAGACCAATTCGATTAATTATTGAAAATATACCTGATACCCAACTGAATCTGGTATACATCGTTCAAGGTTTTTGAATCTACGAAAGCATCCTTCAACAAAACAGTTGCACCATCTACCACCTGTGTAGCCAACCTGTAGATAGGCTCACCCGCTGCTGTACGGCCACGGTAGTTGAGCGGCTGAGGTGTTGTAGATACATTGCCTACACCCCATTTGTTGTTGATCAGGTTGCCAAAGTTGATGAAATCAGCCCTGAAACGGAAAGTATTGGCTTTCTTGTTCTTACCCGTCTTCACAAAGAAGTCCTGCTCAATGCTGAAATCAAACCTTGTCAACCAAGGCGCTTGAGCACCGTTGCGCTCAGCATAAGTACCCCTTCTGCTTTTCAGGTAAGGGTTTGCGTCGATATAATTGCTGAAGGCTGCTGCCTGTGCTGCTGCCGTGAAAACAGTTGTACCAACGGTTTGGTCCTGGAAGGCAAGGTTGTTGCCCGCTGCCGGCACATAGATCATATCATTGAACTGACCGTCTCCATTGACATCAGAGCTATAGATATAAGAAAGCTTGAAGCCGCTGGCAGAAACCATGCCCAAAGAGAAAGTGGTTGCACCACCGAAATTACCGCCGTAATTGAGCCTGTAGTTGACATAGCCCATGAAACGGTGGCGAAGATCATTGTCAGAAAAACCCTCTCTAGGATAGTTCACGCCATAAATGCTTGACGTACTTGCGTTAACTGTGCTTGCTACTGAAGCAAGATCCGTTGCTTTTGCGTTGGTATAGGCCAAAACACCACCAAAATTCTTGGTCATTGGCTTTTCCAACTTTGCAGTAAGCGAATAAGAATAACCCACATTGTTGTTGGTCAACACAAATGCATTACCAATGCCAGGATTCAAGAAACGGGCATTTGTTGCAGCAGCACCAGAAAGGTCAAGGGCAGGGTAGATGTCCCTTTTGTCGTTTCCGGCAAAAGTTCCTGAAGGCCTTTTCAGGTTCACGTCTACATAATGAAGCATGTTGATGTTCTTGTTGTAGATCGCTTCAAGGGTTCCAATCACACCCCAGCCCAATTTCTGGTCAATGGCGATATTGGATTTCCAGATCTGAGGGAACTTCAGGTCTTGATCACCATAGTTGATGTTATATCCACGGAGGCTGTTGATATCGGTAGTTTTTGGCGTATAACGGGTAGGATCCAGGGTGAAAGGATAGGCAGTTGCCGCTGAACCGGTTACATTCACGAGGCCAATGTTAACCCCATTGTTACCCAACTGGTTGCTGATCAACACATAAGGAAGACGGGAAAGGAACAAGCCTGATCCACCACGAATCTGTGTCTTCTTGTTGCCATTTACATCCCAGTTGAAACCTACACGAGGAGACACATAGAACCTTGACTTGGGCATGCTTCCTGTATTGATATTATAAGGCAAGCCAGACGGCTCCCTGAATGTCAAACCAGCGACATAAGGGTTTGCATAATCAGCAGCAGTATTGACAATATTCAAATAATCCAAACGCGCGCCATAGGTCATGCGGAAATTCTTGGTCATTTTCCACTCATCCTGTCCATAAACAGTGTAGAACTGGTTCTGGAAAGTCTGCCATGGAAGCTTTCCGTCAGGCAAAAGGGTGTAGCGGTAATTGAAACGGGCGATGGGCACGGTAGACGCAGCAATGCTCGGGTTGGCCTTGTATGCCAGTGCAGCTGCCTTGAAGTCTGCGATGCTGTTGAATACCCAAACACCATTCGAACCATAGAAGAAGAGGTTGTTCGACTTGAAAGATTCGAAAGCAGCACCCAAAGTTATGGTATGGTTACCACGGATCAGGGTGGTATTGTTGGTCAGGTTGAAGGTTGAATAGTTCAACTTGTTGTTGGGGGTGAAAGGATCAAATCCCAAAGAAGTATAGGTGCTTCCGCCAACGCCGCTGAGGATGTCCACAGTTGGGAACATGGCTGTGCGGTAAGCACGGTCTTCAAGCTGCTTGTTGTAAGTGGCAATGAACTGGTTGGAAACCCTGTTCTTGAAGTTGGAACTCAGTTCCAATACTGCAGAACGGGTATTGTCCTGGATGATGTATCCTGTGTTCTGACCTGAAATGGCCAATGCAGAGTTCTGCCTGTTGCCATTACCCGCTGTATTTCCTGAGTTACTGTTGCTGATGGGAACGTCACTTTGTGAATTGTGGTGCGCATACCTTAAAGAGAGCTTGTGGATGTCATTGATGTTGTAATCAATGCGGGCCAGCACTTTCTTGCTGAAAGACTCATTGTTGAAATTGTCGATAGCACCAAGGTCGTAGTCAAAGTTAGACTTCATGAAGGTTTTCAGGTCTTCAAGGTCGGTTGCAGTGGTCCTGGAAACGTTACCAGTTGCACCGGGGCGGTTGGCTACCCAGCTCAAGGCAGGGTTGGTTCCAATGGTGAATTCACCGTTTACAAAGAAGAAAAGTTTGTCCTTGATGATCGGTCCACCAACACGGAAACCCTGTGTTTCAACATTGAAAGGTGTTTTAGGGATGTTGTCTGTTTTGCTGGCAACTTTTGTTCCCGCAAGATCCCTGCTGTTCCAGAAACGGAAAACAGATCCAGCAAATTCATTGGTACCACTGCGTGTTACGGCATTGATGGCAGCACCTGCAAAACCAGACTGGCGAATATCATAAGGAGTGATGTTGATCTGAACCTCTTCCAAGGCATCCAAAGAAATGGCAGTAGAGTTGGTACGACCACCTGCTTGTGCATCTGTTCCAAGACCGAAACCGTTGTTGAAAACGGCACCGTCAATGGTGAAATTGTTGAAACGGCTATCCTGGCCTGCAAATGAACGGCCATTGCTATAGGCGTTGTATTTGGTTACGTCATTGAGGTTACGACCAATTGTTGGTGTCAGGTTCAGCGCCTGCCTTCCAATGGTAATGCTTGTTCCATTGGCCTTGGAGTTGATGATCGGATTGGGAGCAGCCTTTACAACGATGTTCTGCATGCTGACCGCATCATTTTTAAGGGCAACATCCACGTTGGCTGTATTACCCAGCGGTGCAAATACACCTTGCTCTTCGTAAGATTTGAAACCGCTGAACGTGATTTTAACCACATAAGGTCCACCTACACGCACGTTCAAGATGGTGAACGCACCAGACTTGTTCGTTGTAGTGGAGTACTTTGTTCCGGAAGGCTGGTGAATGGCAACAATGGTAGCCCCTTCGAGGAACTTGTTGTCATCACCCTTTACGGATCCGGTAATGCTACTGCTGGTTACCTGTGCCATTGAAGCATTGACAAAAAGAATAGATAACAGGATTACTAAATATTTACGCATAAATTAAGATTTCGTGTACAAAATTATATGTATTCAACAAGGCAAACCCATTCACAAGGTTAAGGAATGATTAAATACCGCTCAATTTTTGTGCCTTTTCCTTTGACACGTATCATCAAATGGCCTCCCTGGACAATTATTTTATCTAATCCTCTTTGCATGATTTCTTTCCAAGTCTCTGGATGAACCTGAGTCGATAAAATGGTCATTGGGGAATTATAAGCAATTATTCGATTAAGCGAAGAAATGGATGGATGTCCGTATGACCAGGAAGGAATTACGATGTAATCAGGTTTCATCAATTCTAGTGTCTTGTTGCTGACTGCGTCTGAATAGGCATGATGCCCAGCAACTAAAACTGAAACTTTGCCTACTGATTGTGCTACTTTTTCTTCAAGGTTAAATGAACTTTTAGCCCCTATCTCTGAGCTTGTAAGATCCCCGCCTGTAAACCATGTAAAATCACCATATTTGATAGAAATTGAGCAACTGGCATTGTTTTCAAATAAAAACGTATCCGATGCAGGAATAATTTTCCCCGAATGCGGTATAGCGCTTGAACTATCTTTATTCCAATATCTTCCATTCACTGACCATCCTGTTATTTCAAGTGTTTGATTATATTTTCCGGGATTATACTTTAGAAAATCCTTGTAAGGTCCCAATCTGAAAGTATCAATGACCAGACCTACTCTATTTTGCTGTTCACGTATAAAACTGAGATAATTTTCAACAATGGGTTTATTGATGGAACTAATGTTCTCATATGTAGGCCATCCTCGATCGATCAAGTGTTTGATTGGAATTTGATCCCCAACTTCAGTTATTCCAGATAATTTGTAGGCACCAGATCTTGACCACGGTGATGCATTGTCAGGATATCCTGCATGATCATCATGAAAATGGGTAATCAATGCATGGTCTATTCTGACTTGAAATTTGGATGTGATGCATTGTTTGATGTACTCACTGATCATAACACCGGGTGAAATGCTTGAATCCGGTACCGCCACTGATGGAATCTTTCGAGTATAGTCCCTGTTTATGGAACCTGCATCAATCAACATATTTGTTCCGTCAGGAAACTGTATGAAACAGGCATTCCCCCTGCCGGTACTCAACTGATGGATATCAAGGAATCCCTCCTCCCAAACAGGCGGCTTCTTTAATAACATTTGCCCTTCTGCAGTCAGAAGGGCAAATAAATTGATTACGAGAAATAATTTGTGGATACTCAGAGTTTATTGGCTTTGTAAATTTTTACAACACCATCGTTTTCACTGCTGACCACCACAAGACTTTGTCCGATGGGGCTTTTTGATGCAGGGATAAACAGCAAACCTTCGGGCGCATCGCCAGTTTTGAACATCTTGACAAACACAGGCTTGGTAGGGTCCGTGATGTCATATACCGCCACGGCATCAGTCCTTTCCAATCCTACATAGGCTACCGTCTTGCTACCAACCCTTCCAATGGTGATTGCTTCGGGTTCTGCACCCTTGTCATCGCTTCTTCCATCATCATAAACACCCAACTCGTTGGATTTGACGTCCAGTTCATTTTTGCTGTCCCAAACCAAGGCACCTGTAGTAGCGTTCCATACTGAAAAAGACCTGGCTCCAAAACTGTAAATGGCATCAAGGTCGCCATCATTGTCCTTATCTCCCAAAGTAGTGGTGATGTTGAGCCTTCCCAATTGTGCATCTGTTTTCAATGCGGCCCCTGTCGGGAAAGCAACAGGATCCAGCATAACCGTTCCCAGTCTTTTTATTTCAGTAAAACCGGCATATTCCCTGGCATCTCCTTCGTTGGCAGTGAACAAATAAGTAGTGCCATTATATTGGTAAGAGGCAATGGCATCCGGCATATACGTACCAAAAACTGGTGCATTTTTGAAAGCAATCGCACCATCCCTGTCACTCAAATCAAATGCGTTTCCAGGAGCGGAATAATCTTTGAACCCGAGTGGCATGATTTTTTTGATGGTGGCAGAGAGGATGTCAATTTCTGCAATGGCATTGTTTTCCTGCAACGTAACCCAGGCAGTTTTGGAATCATTGGAAACAGTGATGTATTCTGGCTCAATATCATTGACGAAATTTCTACCAGGACCAAACACCCTGAAACCGCCTGCAGACAAGGCTGATAATTGGCTTGCCAATCCAGCAAAATCAAAGGTCGTTACGGTAAACTTGTTATCGACATTGATGATGGAAATGGTGCCGGCTGGGTCGTTGGTGTATGCATCATTGGGCTCGCCTTCATTGGCAGTAAGGATGAATTTTCCATCTGGGCTGAAAACCACATTGTCTGGAAGAGAGCCAACATTGACGGTAGCAATTTCCTTTAATGTGCTGGTATTGAAAACGATTACTTTTCCAGGCGCTTGCTTGTTGGTAGATTCAATCGCAGCAGCCAACATGCCGTTCTTCACATCTACACTGTTTACATATCCTCCATAAGGCAACATGTTGATCGATTTTACAACACTGATGCTGGCAGGATTGGCCATATCAATTACATCAATTTTGTTGGTTGTACCATTGTTTACCGCAAAAAGCCTGTTGGTGAGAGGATCAAAGGTAGTGATCTCTGCAGCCCCAAGTCCTCCCAAATTGATGGATGCAATTTCCTGGTATGATGCCAGGTCTTCATTCACGGTTTGCTCAAGGGGAAGAACCGCTGTTTCTTTTTTGCACGCAAAAAAGGCTGTTACTGAAAGCGCAAGGAGTAATTTTCTCATGTAGTATAATATTGCCTGTGCGAATTTCTTTATTCAATCTTGCTTCAACATATCTACTGTGTTAAGCATTTGTTATTCAAATATGTTCATAATGTTAATGGGGCCAAGAACCAATCAGAAAGAAAATATTCCAGTTTTAGTCAAAAGATTTTTAAATTGTAATGCTATTGATACCAAAGAATTTTGGTAACCCGTAACATTCAACTGACAACCCCTTATCAATGTCCAACACATTTGACGCAATTGTAGTAGGCTCAGGCATCTCCGGAGGCTGGGCGGCAAAAGAACTGACTGAACGTGGCCTCAAGACCATCCTCATCGAAAGAGGACGCAATGTGGAACATGTGAAGGATTATGTCGGAACAGAAAAAGACCCATGGGAATTGGAACACCGTGGAGGCAAGACCCAGGAAGACCGCACCAACTCACCCATCCAAAGCAAATGCTATGCCTTTGATGAGGTGTCAAAGAAGTTTTTCGTGAACGATCTTGAAAATCCATATACCCAGGTGAAGCCATTTGAGTGGATCCGTGGCAATCATGTAGGCGGAAGGTCTTTAATGTGGGGACGCCAATGCTACCGCTTGAGCGATCTCGACTTTGAGGCCAATGCCAAAGATGGCCACGGTGTCGATTGGCCCATCCGTTACAAGGACCTGGCTCCGTGGTACAGCTATGTTGAAAAATTTGCCGGCATCAGTGGTTCACGCGATGGATTGTCGATGGTGCCGGATGGTGAATTCCTACCTCCCATGGAAATGAACTGCATTGAAAGAATGGTGAAGGAAAACCTCAAAACCAAAATGGGAAGGCCAATGATCATTGGCCGTGCAGCCAACCATACTGCCAAGATTGGCACCCGTGGCCCTTGCCAGTTCCGCAACAAATGCCAGCAGGGTTGTCCTTTTGGAGGCTATTTCAGCTCTAATTCAGCCACCCTTCCTGCTGCCGCGGCAACAGGTAACCTGACCATGCGCACCAATGCCATCACCATTGAAGTGATCTACGACAAGGAAACCAAGCGCGCCAAAGGTGTAGTCGTTTTGGATACAGAGACAATGAAAACCGAAGAATACTTCGCCAAAATTGTCTTCCTCAATGCTTCGACACTCGGCACCACCCATATCCTCCTGAATTCTGTGTCTGATGCCTTCCCCAATGGATTTGGCAACAGCAGCCAACAGGTTGGCCATAACCTGATGGACCACCATTATGGTGTGGGCGCGTCTGGAGATTTTGACGGATTCCAGGACCAGTACTTTTATGGCAAGAGGCCCAATGGCATCTATATTCCCCGATTCCGCAACCTCGATGGCGGCTCCTCTGCCGGCTATGTGCGTGGATTTGGCTACCAGGGCGGTGGCTCAAGGGGGCGTGCCAGTTCTGGTGAAATCGGCATTGAACTCAAGGAAACCGTTACCGAACCAGGCAACTGGACGATGGGAATGGGCTCTTGGGGCGAACACCTTCCTTATTATGAGAACAAGGCAACACTCAACAAGGATAAAAAAGACAAATACGGACTACCCACCTTCGATATTGACTGTGAGTTCAAGGAGAACGAAATGAAAATGAGGGTAGACATGAAAAACAGTGCAGTAGAAATGCTGGAAGCCGCTGGCATCAAGAATGTTAAAGCATACGACAACATGCCTGCGCCTGGCTTCTGTATCCATGAAATGGGAACTGCACGCATGGGCAATGATCCAAAAACATCTGTCCTCAACAAGTGGAACCAAATGCATGATGTACAGAATGTCTTCATCACAGACGGTTCTGCCATGGCTTCATCTGCCTGTCAAAACCCATCTGTTACTTACATGGCCCTCACTGCCCGCGCGGTTGACCATGCGGTGGGAGAGTTGAAGAAGGGGAACCTCTAAATCTTCTTGATCCTGCTCAGCCACATGATCACGCCAGTAATTGGGAAGGTTGTGCCAATCAGGCAGACCAGAAATCCGAGGATTTTGGATGGAAGCCCAAAAATAGAACTGATGTGGATGGGCTTGAAGCTGGCGCGGATCTGCTGTCCGATGGGCCTGTCGCCAAATGCAACCGTCTTCAGGTAGGCTCCGGAATATTGATCATAGTAATGGTTGTCTGTGGCAGTTTCATGGATGGCCGTTCTGCTCAGCACGTTGACACCAAATACAGCACTGGAATCTTTTGGCAGGCTGATGTTGTAAAAAACAGCATTGGGAATCCTGATATAGGCATCTGCAAGCACATCATCAATGCCTGCTTTTTCCAAGGAATCAACAATGGTTGACGTTGGAGGCTTGATGGGCTCTTTGGAAGAATTCGTGACCTTGTAAATGCCATCATTGAACCACTGAAAACTCCATGCCAGGGCAGTAAAGGCAAAAATGAAGAGAAAAATTACCGTGTAGATTCCCAGTGCATGGTGAAGATCATAAGACAGCCTTTTCCAGTTGGCCTTCCACTTGATGGAGCTATGCTGTTTGAGCATTGCCCTGGTTTTGGGCCACCAAAGGATCACTCCAGTGATCATGATGAACAAAAACAAAAGCGTACTGGTTCCCATGATCAACTTCCCAATATCTGTTCCCAATAACCTGCGGTGCATGCCTTCAACAGTACTGAAAAATGAATCCGAATAACTGTACAGTTCAACGATACGGCCGGTATAGGGATCTGCAAAAGCAGTGATTTTTTGGGGATCGGGCTTGCCATCCTTGCCCGGAAGAGAAAGGGCTATTTCAAGGTTGCGGGAAGGGTCGGAATGGATCTTGACACCACTCACTTTGGCGGCGGGATATTCTTTTTTCAGGTTGGCCAACACGGTTCCAACTGGCAACTGCAGCTCCGCCTGCTGCTGTACAAAATACCTGTCGTGGTAGATGGAATGCTGCAACTCCTCTTCAAAAACAAGAATAGAGCCTGTAAAGCAGGCCATCATGATAAATATACCAGAAGCCAGACTGAGGTAGAGGTGTACAGTGCGGAACAAGGTTTTCATGTGATTTTGTTTAAACCGCCGTGAAGGTAATCAATAGATTCCTGGTGGCAAATGACGGGGCATGCCATGATTGAACAAGGATAGCCAATGGTCAACTATAGTATTACAAATGTTATCTTAATGCAGAAACATCTACCCTGCTGGGGGTTTCTTTTCCGGAAACAATTCCTTTTGAACTCAGGGCGATGGCACGAATGATGGCCGCCATGTTCTGCATGTCAAGCGTTCCGATTTCATCAGAAGCCTTGTGGTAGTTCGGCTCGCTGTCCATCTTGGACGTGGAGATGGTATGTGCCGGAACCCCAAGCCTGGCAAGGGTTGCATTATCTGAGCGGTAGAACAACTGTTGCGTTGGATATGGATCTGGATGGAAGGTGAAATCCGTTCCCTTGAGGTTGTTTTGCAAAATCTCTCCCATGCTGGTCTTTTCAAAACCAGTGATGTAGGCACTGTTCTTTCCCCACTTGCTTTCTGTACCAATCATTTCAATGTTGAACATGGCCATCACCTGTGCAGGATCAAATTGCTTTGAAAAATAGGTTGCACCAAAACCGCCAATCTCTTCTGCAGTGAAGGCTGCAAAGACCAATGTGCGCTCATTATCATTGAGCTTCTTGAAGTACTTGGCCAACATGATCATGGCCGTGGTACCGGCAGCATCATCATTGGCGCCATTGTAAATGGAATCGTTGTTCTCCATTTTCTTGCTGTTGATGCCCAGGTGATCATAGTGGCCAGAAAAAATCACGTACTCATTGGCCTTTGATTTGCCGGGAATGATGCCCACCACATTGGCCAAAGGCATCTCGGTCAGCTCCTGGCTCAATTCAACACGAAAAGAACTGGGCGCCTTGTCTACAAGCAGCATGATTACATTGGGCTGGCCAGAATACAATTGAGAACGCATCTGTGCAAATCTTCCAAACATGTTGGCATGGGCAGTATCAACCAATACCACTGTATTTTTCTTGGCGCCAAGGGCCTTTCTGGCTTCGGTCGGGAAATTCATTTTGGCAGTAATCGACACCAGGTCATACCCGGCATTGTTGTCTGCAACGAACGATTTTGAAGGTGATACCACAATGGCTTTTTTTGCATCAAGCTCCATGCCATTGACCAATATTTTTTGGGAAATGGTTTTGGTGCGGACCATTGAAAACGATTGTAGATAAGAATTTCCGTTGTTCCATTTTTGCAATCCGGTTTTTTCAAATTCGGAAGCAATGAAATTGGCGGCCTTTTCAATACCGGGGGTGAATGTTCTTCTCCCTTGCATATCATCTGCAGAAAGCGTACGCTCAATGCGCTCCGTTTCCTTTATGCTGATAACATTGAGGGCTTTTTGTGCAAGGGTGACTATGGAGAGAAGCAGAAGAACAAAAACGGAGGATATTTTTTTCATGTCGGAATTATATTTTCCGTAACAAGATAAAATAAAAAAGGCAGATGGAGTATGATTCTGAGGGTATTGCAATATAAAGTTATTGAAAGAGTGAACTTATTCGTATCATTTTTGTTCTTTCAAAAATACCTAACTTATGATTGTTAAAAATGTATTGCTAACCGCGGTTGGTGTATCCACTCTTCTTCTGTCTTGCGAAAAAAAGGAAATTGTTCCAGCGCCCCAAATAGTAAAAGAAATTACAGTATCACTTGCAGCTGCAAATGAAAATCCACAACCTGCCGGGAGAACAGAATCGGGTACCGCCACAATCAAAGTATACGCTGATAATTCCATTACCATCGATGCTACACTTGTAGGACTTTCTGCCACAGACAATCTCACCATGGCCCATTTCCATGTTGGTGATCCTGTTACCAATGGCCCAGTTGTTTTGGACCTGAAGCCCACTTTCACTGGCAGTACCGTAAAAGCAACCCTTACTGCAGTACGTACTTCTTTCATTGACAGTATCAAGGCTGGTACTGCAGACATCTACCTCAATATCCATTCTTCTCAGGTTGGATCTGGCCTAGTGAGGACACAGTTGTTCAATCCAGTTACGTTTGCTGCCAGCGTTGCTTTATCAGGCGCAAATGAAGTACCCGCAGTAACTACAACTGCTACAGGAGTTGCACTCTTGAGACTCACAGCAGATAACAGGCTCTACAGCAAAATAACCGTAACCAATCTTGAAGCCAATGATGCATTGACAATGGCCCATATCCATAATGGAGCAGCTGGTGCCAACGGAGGTGTGTTGATCGGACTTTGTAGTAGTGCTGCTGATTTTGGCGTCACCAAAATAAATTCACCTTCTGCTACTGTGATAAATACCATGAAAGCGGACCCGGTCTACGTTAATGTGCATTCTACAGTGAGACCATCTGGAATCATAAGAGGTCAAATAAGATAGATATTTTTTGTTTTGTATACAAGGCCACTTGGGTTCAATACTCAAGTGGCCTTTTTTTATTAATCGCTCACGCAACTATTTTCTCAATTTGATGTTTTAAACTAAAATAACACAAATGAAAATCAAATCACTCGCATTATCTGTTCTTGCAGTTGTAACCATGACCCTGGGAGCAAGTGCTCAAAAAACGATCGTTGATGTTGCTGTTGGATCAGCAGATCATACTACTTTGGTAGCTGCTGTTAAAGCTGCTGACCTTGTAGCAACACTGCAAAGCGCTGGACCATTCACCGTTTTTGCACCTACCAATGCAGCTTTTGCAAAACTTCCAGCTGGAACAGTTGAAAGCCTGTTGAAAGCTGAAAACAAGGCTACACTGGCCAAAATCCTCACCTACCATGTTGTTGCAGGAAGCCTGAATGCTGCTGCAGTACTCAAGGCCATCAAAGATGGCGGTGGATCAGTAACAGTTAAAACAGTAAGTGGTGGAAGCCTTGTTGCTTCTATTAAAGCTGGAAAAGTGATTTTGACTGACGAAAAGGGTGGAGTTGCCACAGTTGTTGCTACCGATCTTGGCGCCAACAATGGTCTTATCCATGTCATTGATGCAGTAGTATTGCCTAAATAATTATTGAGACCATTCCACTTGGTTCTTTTAAAAGCCACTGATGATTATCAGTGGCTTTTACATTTTGAGACCTGCCTCGTCATAAAATAAGTTGACACAAAAGTTGACTTATTATGAACAGCAAGCGTTTAAAGAGGATACAAAGAGACTATACTTTAGCCTTTAATCTACTGAACAGAGTCCTAAAACAAAAAAGGCAGATGGTCATACCATCTGCCTTTGAATGTGTTGAAGATAAGAATCAATAGCCAGGATTCTGCTTCAAATAACCAGGAAGGTTGGAGGCACCATCGATGGCAGTTTGAGGAATCGGGAATACGCGCTTGTTCTTGTCTGTGCTGGCTTTTTCTGTCCAGGCTGATTCAAACTTTCCAAAACGAACCATGTCCGTTCTTCTCTGAAGCTCCCAGTACAACTCGAATCCACGCTCTCTGAAAAGCTGATCCAGGTTTACTGCAGTGAGGGCCCTGCCCACTCCGGTTGCTGTGCGTGAAGTTCTTACTGCATTAACATCAGTAAGCGCGGCAGCAGCATCACCTTTGCGCAGCCTGGCTTCAGCACGCATCAGGTAAACATCACCCAAGCGAACAATAGGAATATCTGCTTCGCCAAAATTTCTTCCACTGACTGATTTTTTTCCAAACTCGAATTTCAATACACGGAAACCGGTTGCATAATCACTTCCAACTGTAGTGAAATCAATTCTTTCTGTATGCAGTACTGGCGTTGTTGGCCTGTTCCTGGTGTTGTTGAACAACCTGCCTACCCTGAATTTGCCATCAGGGCATTTTTCAAAAACGCCGGCAGTCCTGATCAAACCATACTGTTGCCCACGCAAAATACCCCTGTCGATTCTGTAAGAAGCAGCATCATAACAAGCCTGTTGTGTTACAGGGTTTACAGTAATGTTCTTTTGGTAAAACCTTGGGTCTGCAACAGCAGGATCGGTGGGTGCATATGCATCTACCCAGGTCCTGTAAAAATCTGGAGTGATACCAGGACCATCGGTTCCGTTGGCACCGGTAAAAGCCGGCAACGGAAACTGATCACCTGAAAGGGAAAAATAGGCAAGCCTGTTATGACCATTCAGGTCTGCACGCTGATCAACAGCAAAAACCAATTCCTTGTTGGTATTGTTTTCGTCATTGAATATTGCCCAATAGTCAGGAGACAATGCATATTGGCCAGATGAGATGATTTTAGAGGTATACTCTATCACCTTATCCATGTCCTCATTTTTGAAAGTAAAGGTTGTAGCATATCGATCGCGGTAAACAGCAGCATTCAGGTGAAGCTTGGCAAGCAATCCCCAAACCCCAGCCTTGGTGAGACGGCCTGGTCCGGTGGTGTTGTCCAGCAAAGGCTCCACTTCAAGCAATACCTTTTTGAGGTACTCCACAGCTTCTTCTCCACGAACAATTTTAGACGTAGCACCTGGATCTTCCTTAACAAAGATCACACCCCAGAGATCAAGCACCAGCATGTTATAAAATGCATACATGCCCTTGGCTTCTGCAATGTATTTGGCTGCATTCGGATCCTTGCTGCCTTGTAAAGAGCTTATGGCAGAAACAGCACGGGAAAGGCTTTGCGTCAATGGGTTCCAGGTATTTCTTACCGGAGCATTGTTGCTGGTGGTCTGGTGCCTGTGCAAATCAAGGAAGATTCCATTATCACCCCAATCTGTTCCACCACGGTAAGGTAGAATGGCCTCGTCTGTGGTGATTTCCTGAAGGGCAAAAAGACCAGTATGGATGAAGATGTTGGGCAATTGTGCATAGACCGGTGCAATGGTTCCGTCTGCAATCTGTTTTTCTGTAAGACCTGTTACGGATGACTCATCAAGAACAGTCTCCTTTAGCTTGGTACAGCTTTCTGTCAAGGACAACAGGCCCAAAACAAAGAGCAGGGTTAATATTCTATTTTTCATGTTTCTTATTTTAGAAAGTTAAGTTTAATCCGAAAATGATTGATTTGGCTTTCGGATAGCTAAGCCCATCAATACCATATGAAGAGACTCCATTGATCGTCCTATCTGTGTTTACCTCAGGATCGTACCCGTTGTACTTTGTGATCACAAAAAGATTTTGACCGGTTACGGAGAGTCGAAGTCCGGAAATCCATTTGCCCATCGGACCGCCGCGGGTATCAAAATTATACCCCAGGGCCATGTTGTTCAAACGCAAATACGCTCCGTCTTTGAGGTACCTTGAACTGATAGGAGCCGAGTTGTTGATAGACTCCTTTGGAGAGCCAACAGCTTCAGGGGTAGTATTCACACTTTTCGATAAACGCAATTTATAGAAATAGGCATTCGCGGTATTGTCGTAAATCTTGTTGCCTGAAACACCGTTGAAATTGGCAACAAAATCGAATCCTTTGTAAGAGAAGTTTGCAAAGAAAGCATAGATCACTTTGGGAAGTGCAGTGCCCAATGCAAGCCTGTCCTTGTCTCCGCTGATGCCATCGCCATCAATATCACGGAAGGTGCTGATGCCGTTGGCGTCGAAACCGGTCCAGTCCCTGAGAAAGAAAGTACCAATGGGCTGTCCGTTGATATAGCCGTTTACAGTAGCCGAAGTCAAACCAGGCCCTGAAGCACCACCCGATTGAATGACAGAGTAGGGAGAATTTTCAACAAGATTGCTGAGGAAAGCTACATTACCGCCAATCGAATATTTGATTCCGGATTTGGTCTTGTTTTTGTAAGCAAGATCAATTTCCAGACCTGAATTGGTAATGGTCATGTCTTCCACATTGGTCCAGAATGTTCCTGCAGGCTGAACAGGATCTGCTGGAATTACTTCAAGCAGGATGTTGTTGGACAACTTCTTGAAATAATCGATTGAACCGGTGAGGGCCCCTTTCAGCAAGCCAAAGTCCAAGCCCACATTGGTTTGGGTAGACACTTCCCACTGGATATCAGGATTGGCCAACCTTGAATAGGTGATCCCTGCAGCATAAGGGCCTGATGCAGCAAGCGGATAACTGGTGGTACCAGAAACAGATGATGTGAAAAGGGGTTGGGTGATTTTAGAAGGAATTTCCTGGTTGCCCGTTTGTCCCCATCCAGCCCTTAGCTTAAGGTTGTTGAACGGACTACTCTTCATAAAATCTTCCTCACTGATTCTCCATCCAAGAGAGAAAGATGGGAAATAACCGTACTTGTTGTTTTCACCAAATTTAGATGAGCCATCCATCCTGAAATTGGCTGTGGCAAGATATTTGTCCTTGTAAGAATAGTTGACACGAGAAAAGAAAGACTGCAACTCATTCAATACGGCATAACCATTCGGCCTGTT
>CANEWJ010000022.1 GCA_947442625.1 Chitinophagaceae bacterium | reverse complement strand
TGCAATACCTTTCATCAATGCCGTTGGTGCGCATGGCCCTCCATTTGTAATGATCACCATGGAGCCACACTTCTGCGATATTGTTGAAAATCCTGTCTTCTGCAATATCCTTTGGGGAAAGGTGACAATGATAATCGATGATGGGCATATCAGCCGCATAATCGTGGAACAAGCGCTTTGCTGTTGTTGTTTTAAGGAGAAAATCCTTGTCAAGAAAATCTTTCATTTACTTCAGTTTCTGATAATGGGTTATGCCAGTTGATGGATGGTATTTAGGATGCCGTTGGTTTGGATGGAGGCAGTCATTTCAAGAACCTTATCCAGGAATCCGGGGATGGCCGTCAGGTCTTGCCCCCAGGTTTCCGTGTCGGATAGCACATTGCTTAAAGACGTTGCCAGGCCATCGCTGTTCACCAAATTCATTTGCACAAGATACGCACTAAATCCAATCAACATCTTGAGCGGCAGTAGTCCTGTCTTCTCTTGTGTTGCAATGATCAAGGGCAGACAACGAATTTTCATTTTCAGGGTGAACTGTGCGGAGATGCTTACCCATTTGTGTTCCAAAAAAGGATTGGAAAACCTGTCAAGCACCGCCTTTCCAAATGCAGTGGCTTCTGCAGGACTGATCTTATCTCCTATAATGGCAGCAGCGATTTCTTCCAATGCCAATTGACTGATGAAGGATTGGATGGCTTCATTGTTCATGGAATCTTTTACAAACTCCATGCCAGCAAGCATGGATACGCCACAACTGAACGTATGAGAAGCATTGAGCATGCGCAGTTTCAATTCCTTGAATTTCTGTATGGAGGGTACTACCCTACACCCTTTCGCTTCATCACAAAAACCAAGGGCATGAATGACCCGTTGATCAGTCGACTCGATGGCCCAAAGACCGAAAGGCTCGGCCATGATCATCAGTGCATCGGAAAAGCCAAGCTCGGCTTCTGTAGCTGCTTGGTCAGCTGCTGAGAGCTTGCCCGGAACAATGCGATCCACCAGGGTATTGCAAATGGGATTGGACTGATTGAGCCAATGGCTGAAAGCCTCACCCAACTGGTTATGCGCTGCAAGGCGGTTCAAAATATCGGCCAGTTTTGTTCCGTTTTCTTCAATCAATTCTGCGGGGATGATGACCAATCCCTTCGAAGGATCACCATTGTAATGGATAAACCTTGTATGTAAAACAGCCAACAATTTTCCGGGAAAAGAGGACGGAACACCATCCAATATATTTTCTTCAGCGAATACAATTCCAACTTCTGTTGTGTTGGATGTAACGACAGAAAGATCATCGGACTTGGCGAATTCCAGCATCGCTGTCCAGTCTTCAACCGCAGATAGCACCCTGCTGATGGATGCATTGACATAGGCCTGGTTAACCAGTTTTCCATTGTCAATACCTTTGACGCAAAGGGTATACAGTCCATCCTGATCAGCAAAATCATCGGTTGTACCCTGCTGGGTAGACTTCACCACAACCACACGGCCGCGGAATTTTCCTGTCCGGTTGGCTTCACTGATGTACTGGTCGGGCAATCCCCTCAACAGTACACCTGTTCCAAACTGTAAAACTTTTTCCGGATAGCCGAGTTGTTCTTCAGTAGGGAGAATCAACTTGTCTACCCCATTGATTTCATGTAAAATACTGCGCGTCAATTTCATCATTCTTCCGTTTTTTTAGGGTTCCATTTTTCTCCGAAAACCCATTCAATGGTAATATTTTTTTGGGTGATGCCTGCTGGCAGATTGTCACGGAACCATGTAAAATCATTTCCGTCCTTCTTGTGACATCCAGCAAAATAAATCCTTCTTCCCCACTGTATTGCATTGGTAGTGGGTACCAGGTAAATGTCCTGGTCCTTCATGTTGGCCCCAAAGCTGCAATCGATCAGGTAAAACTGTGCGTCTTTGTGGTAGCGACCCAATGAAAACCCATCATATCCGACAAACGTACACTTCTTGAGCACCGTTTTGGAATCCTCATGTTTGGAACCGTCATGCCAGATGGCAGCGGGCCCTGTAAGGGTGATGAAGGTGCAATTTTCTGCCCATGCCCATCCCCTTGGGCAATAAAAGTCGACACCACCTTCAATGATACAGTCCTTGAAATACCAAAGACCGATATCGATGTCCCAGGGGCTGACAGTATCTCCACCAAAGGCCCTGAAATGACAATCAATGGCACTGAGGCGGGTTGCGCCGTTCATGGCGCGAAGGGCCATCTGGTGGCCGTCCTTGCGCAATACCCGCTGCTTATTGGCAGTGGTATCTGAGGCGCAGGTAATGGTTGTTGGTTTGAAATCAAATCCAAAACTGTTGGTAATCGTAAGGTGCTTAAGGGTAATGTCTGTTGCGCCAATGTTCATGGTGGCCACACCCCAGTCATCAGGATGCTCACAGCGCCATTCATCCCGGGCAATGGAAGCGAGGATGATTGTGTTGTCCCTTTCTTCGCCCTCGAGGGTAACATGGGCCCTTTGAATGTATAATTTTTCTTTGTAAATGCCCTTCCTGATGAAAATGTTGACAGGTTCATTTCCTTTTGCTGGCAGGCTGTTCAAGGCCGCTTGAATGGTTGTGAACTGGCCTTTCCCATCTTGTGAAACAATGATCCTTTCAGGGGTGGCCTGAGCTGAAAAAGCGGTGATTATACAACACAAGACCATTAAACATTTCTGCATAGACCCTTTATTTTACTTGTTTCAAGAGCCAGTCCACCAACGCCAATGCTGCTGGATAGTTTTGAAAATCAGACGGAAGCCTGCGGCCATCAAGGTATTCATTGTAGATCCAGGGATCTCCCAATACAAAAACCTTGCCCTTACCCATGCTGGACATAGCCATGATGTTGGCCCCATTTTTGGTGGCAATGGCTGTTGCCGGAGCAGACAGTTTCAGTGTACTCAGTTCCTTGATGAACAGTTTTTTACTGCTGCCAAAAATCGGTGAATCATCTGGTGTAATGACTGCGCCCATTTCAAACTGGTCTTTCAGTACCGGGTTGAAAAAATCTTCGTTGAATTCAATGCCAAACATTTTGGGCAGGATGTTGAATTTTTTGATTTCATTGTTGGAGGAGTCGTTGCCCAAAATGACCAAAACACCACCACCATTGACCCAGTTTTTGATGGCTGTTGCATCTTCGAGGTTCATGTAATTGGGTTTGGGTGTTTCC
Source organism: Chitinophagaceae bacterium (assembly GCA_947442625.1). Lineage (GTDB taxonomy): Bacteria > Bacteroidota > Bacteroidia > Chitinophagales > Chitinophagaceae > Pollutibacter. The sequence goes on along the minus strand of CANEWJ010000022.1, from coordinate 22,529 downwards.
TTTTGGGTATCAGGATCAACCATGATAAAGATGCTGGCATCCTTCAATACTTCAGCAGTGGGCCTTGCAGAAGACAGGAAGGTTGTTGCACCATGCTGCTGGAACAACTTTCCAAACATGGAATAACCACCATTGTCGCGCTCATCCCAAACATAATGCCATTTTACATCTGTTCCAGTGGCATCTTTTCTCCACTCGTTGTTGAAATAATTGTCGAGGTATACTTTTTTTCCTTTTGCGTTGTTCCTGGTTGCCCCATATTCCATCTCTGCAGCACAGAGGATGAATGCTCCCATTCCTTTTGGATCATTGGTGATGACCGGCTCAGACATATAGTAAGCGAAGCTGCCATCACGGTATGGATTTCCACCAAGACCGGAAACGGTTACTGTTCCCCTCAGGTGAATGCCTCCGGCAGAATCCACTACAAAATGATCTTTGATACCTGCGTATCCGCGCTCTGCAACTCCGTGGTATTTTTCAGCCACATAACCCAACCTGCTTGCTTTTGCCAGTGTATAGGTAAGCATGCTGGAACCAGAAGACTCCGGATAATTCGGTTTTTGGTCTTTGCGGTCAACGATATCATACCACAGGCCTGTGGCAGGATCCTGCACTTTTGTAACAGCAGCCGCAAAGCGATCGAGGATGGCAATCAGTTCTTTTCTTCCGGCATGGTTGGCAGGAAAATAATCCAGTACATCCACCAAAGCCATCCCAAACCAACCAAGGCTTCTTCCCCAAAAATAAGTTGAAGTGCCCGTTGTTTTATTGGCCCATTTTTGTTCGCGGCTTTCATCCCAACCATGGTACAACAATCCGGTTTGGGGACCCCTGGCATATTTTTCCATCAAACGAAACTGAAGGACGATGTCATCAAAGGCCTTGTCCTCATGAAAAAGTTTTGCATATTCTGCCATGAATGGTTGGCCCATGTACAAACCGTCCAACCACATTTGTGAAGGATAGATTTTTTTGTGCCAGAACCCACCTTCCTTGGTGCGGGGATGCGTGAGGAGTTGTTCACGAAGCAACTGTGCGGCTTTCTTGTATTTCTCCTTTCCGGTAACCTGATAGAGCATCAACAACACTTTGCCGTTGTTGACATGATCGATGTTGTATTCATCCTTTTTATAGCCCTTGATGGAACCATTCTCTCCTACATAATAGTCCATGGATTGTTGGATATAATTAAACCAGGTCCGGTCTCCGGTAGCATTCCAGACATCGTCCATTCCCTTAAGGATGACTCCTTGATCATAACGCCATTTTGGTTGTTTGTCGCCAGGAAGCATGAAGGAATCTGGCCACATGCGCATGGCTGTTTGAGACAGGGATTGACTGAGCGGCTTGCTGTGAAAAGCATTGGCCCGTATCCCTGTTGTGATAACGCCAGTGCTTTGCTGCACCTTGATGGTGGAACTGGCATCCTTTAACTTCAAATCAATATTGGACAGTGTGATACCGTTTGCCTCCTGGATTTCTATCCCCTTGTTGGCACTGAAGGCCATGTCTTTCAGGTGAATATTGGAGATCTGCATTTCGGGTAATCCCCGAATAAAGATGGCCTTTTCTGCCCCATCACAATAGACCCTGCTGATCTTGAAATTTTTGAAAGATGGTGTGGTGATGTCCAAGGGTTTTCTTTCAATGACAGGCATGTCTTGTTTTTCACCAAAGACAGGCACGGGGTCTTTGGACATATAATACATGTCAAATAAAATGGCCTCTCCGGGAATATCTTTCATCACAATATCGCTGATGTTGATGTTCTCTACAACGCCGCCACGACCGCGGGTTGTTTTAAACCTCAGGCCAATATCCGTACCAATAAAACTACAATTCTTGACATCAATGTTCTTTACCCCACCACTCATCTCACTGCCAATGACAAATCCTCCATGGGCTGAATAGACGGTGCAACCGCGGATGCTGACATTTTGGGTTGGCATCCCTCTTTGTCTTCCTGCTTCATCTCTTCCGCTCTTCATGCAGAGGGCATCATCGCCCACATCAAAAATGGAGTTTTCAATCAATACATTGTTGCAACTCTCCACATCAATACCGTCGCCGTTTTGGGCGAACCAGGGATTTTTCACTTTGATGTCGCGGACGATCAAATTATCGCACATCAAGGGATGAAGACACCAAGCAGCAGAGTTCTGGAAGGTTACCCCTTCCCACAATATATTTTTACACTCAGTAAATACAATCATGTTGGGACGCAAAAAATCCTTGACCGACTGGTAGTATGCAGCGGTCTTTTCTGGTGAGATCACGCCCGGGTTCTTTTCATTGTTTCCTTTGAAATTGGAAGCGGAGGGATACCAAGTTTTCTTGTCTTCACTGAGGATTCCTCCACTGGCCAATAATTTTTTCCACTGTCCCTCGGTCAGTTTTTCCTTCTTTACCTGGCGCCAACCACCACCATTGCCATCAATGATTCCTTTGCCTGTGATGGCTACATTGGTTGCTCCAGTGGCTGAAATGGGCGACTGGTTGCGCATCTGCTTCAGCCCTTCCCAATTTCCTTGCACGAGTGTATACTGGTTGAAATCAGGTGAGAACAACAGGATGGCACCTTGCTGTACATGCAGGTTGATATTGCTTTTGAGGACAATGGGGCCCGTGAGCCAAAGCCCTTTGGGAACAAGCACAACGCCACCACCTTTCTTTTGCAATGCATTGATGGCATTGTTGATGGCCAGGGTATTGAGTGTCAATCCACCTGGAACGGCACCAAATGCGGCAATGGAAACAGTATCTTTTCTGAACTGCGGCACCTTGTTTTTGGTGGCATCGTACTGTGCTGAAACAGCTGTGTAAGCAAGGGTTGCAGCAAAAAGCAAGATGTTGTACTTGGATAAAATCTTTTTCATTGTCAGTTATTTTTTCGTTGGTTCAGGTACCCAGGAGCCCAATATATTTTCGATGGTATATTTTTTGAGTGCTTCTTTGGAGAGCTGGCTGATCCACTTTGCCCTCGTTGAAACTGAAGCCCCTGGCCCCATGCTCATGTACTCGGCATACCTGGCAGTAGCTTCATTGGATGGGTTCTTCCAGTTGTTCCATCCTTCTGGCACAATATGCTTGTCCATCCAGCAACGGATATAGGTTACGCTGGCCGTGGGGCTCCAGGGCCTTCCCAGGGAAACCTTGCTGATGCCTTCTGCTGCTGTCAGGGTGCAATCAAAGAATACAAAGCCATAGGGAATTATGACATTGGTGGAGGCTGCTGTAACATGTGAATCTTTCTTGCTGTGCAATTGACAGTTGATGAATACGGCGGTTGCTGCACCAAAAATAAAATCAGTAGACCCTTCAATATAACAGTCCCTGAAATAATGTTTTACACCACTGCCACTCAGGAACAGCACATCTTGGTTGCCCAGCATGTTACAGTTGATGAACGATGCCCTGTTGCCTTCAACCCTGAGGGCAACACCCTGTCCAGCAGTGAATCCTGCATTGTTTTCAAAGCTGATGTTCTCTGCCTTGAAATCATCCCCATAAATAAAAACAGAAGCACAGGTCCAGGTATTCAGTGTATCGCCATTGGGCTTGCGGGTACCCGCATGGTTGTCAAAAGAAATGATGGTATTGACCTTGTCTTCACCGATCAAATGAATCTTGCTTTTTCTTGCATCCACTACCACAACTTCTCTGTATATCCCTTTTTTTACAAATACTTCGACAGGATTGTTGTTGCCTTCCTTGATGGCATCCAGTGCCATTTGAACAGACTTGAAATCGCCAGATCCGTCCTGTGCAACAACCCAACGTTGTTGAGAATACCCATTCAGCAAACTTAAAAAAAGGCATGACAGCCAACATAACATCCCCTTCATCCTCATTGTTTTTTGGTAGTGATGTATGAGCGCAGATCAGGAATGCTGATTCTTATTTCTTTGAGCACCAATTGTGCAATCAACCTGGCCCCCAATTCATTGAAATGGGTATTGTCCTCCTTTCCATCAGGATAAATAAAAGAGATGATTTTTCTCATTTCAGCAAACTGTTTACATATACTTCGATATTGGTAAAAGAAGGATGCAGCGTATGCGTTGCCCCATCATTGGTGTCATTGGGATTCAATCCATTCTTGCGCTCCCACTCATCCGGTATTCCATCTGCATCCTGGTCTGGCAGACTGACGGTGGCCTTCAACACAGGCCAGGCTCCTTTTGTTTTTTCGTAAGCTGTTCCATGCGGAAATCCTCCCTGGACATCAATGATTTTCCCTTTCCCGTTCAGCATTTCACTGATAATCCTTTCATCCATGTCATCCCGTTGAAAGGAAGCACCGACATTTTTTATGATGGACTGATAGGCCATTTCAGCATCTTCTTTGGGAAGGTCAATCACCCCATGTGGCTGCTTGATGTATACACCAGGAGCTGGCATTGCTGTAACACCAACCATGTTGTCGCGATTGACCATCCTATTGCCTTCTATCATGTTTCCCTCAACAAAATACTGACCATAAGGCAAAACATCTGTCTTGGATGGATCCAGGAAATTATTGGCAGCAGAGGGTTTGGTGGATGGGCCGGGTTTGAAATAATTGTTGACAATATTGTATTTCCCAAACTCTCCACCATAGATGGCCTTGTTTTGCCAGTTGTACACCACATTGTTCTGAAAATCCACCAATTCCTCTTTGGCACCCAAACGGGCACCATTGAACCTTGGGTTTCTGCTGATGCAATGGGCAAACAAATTGTGGTGAGCAGAAAGATGTGCTCCACCCCAGATGCCACCATAGCCATGGTTTTCCCAATCCTTGTCGCCTGTCTCAAAATGATAAGAGTAGTTCAATGGCTCTGCAATCATGTTCCATTGCAAGGTTGTGCTGTCGCCACCATATACAGACATGACCTCATCTGTGCTCCAGCTCATGCTGCAATGATCAATGATGAGTTGGTTGTTTTTTGATCCTGAAAGCGCATCGTCTCCACCACTTCCATCGACCATGCCTTTTTGTGATTGGTACTTATCGCCCATCCTAAAGCGGATATAACGCAGAATGATCTGGTCTCCTTTGAGCCGAACAGGATGGTCTGCAATGCAAATGCCATCACCCGGGGCTGACTGCCCGGCAATGGTTACATTTCCTTCAATCTGCAAAGGTGATTCCAGGTGTATGGTTCCTGCAACAGCAAAAACAATGATTCTTTTTGATTTTTGCTGAGCAGCTTGCCTGAAACTGCCAGGGCCGTCATCATTGAGGTTGGATACCACCAGCGTCTTTCCTCCACGACCGCCAATGGCGTACTTGCCAAACCCTTCTGCCCCAGGAAAAGCGATAGGACGCTCATGTTGGGCAAAAGAGTCCTTGCCAAAAAAAAGGGTAGTGAGAAGCAACAATAAAATGGGGCAAAATGATTTTGTCATGGAAATAAAAAAACAGGTGGCCAATCAATGGCCACCTGCATGTTGTAAATTAATTAATATCCTGGATTTTGCTTCAGCTTTCCTTGGTAGGAAGTGATGGTTGCTTGATCAAATGGGAACAGTTCACTTTTGCCTGGAACAAAAAATGATGCCATGCCTTCCCACAGCTGCTTGCTATCAATCTGTGCGGTTGTCAACTGTTGTGCCCAATCAGTCCTGGTCCATCCAGTTGCAGGATTGGGGATCTGTGTTGCTCTCCAGAATGGTTGTGCAGTTGGCGCTGTATTGTTGCCAGCAAAAAACTGAATTTCTTCTCCATTGTTTCTCCAGTAGATATACTGAGGCACCCTGTCGTAAGGGGCTCTTCTGTCTCTGATCAGTTGTATGTTGGCACGGGCCTCGGCAATTTTTGTGGTGAGGAGGTTCCAGCGGAGCAGGTCAAATTTCCTGATGCCCTCATGACCAAACTCCAAAAACCTTTCATTCACAATGGCATTGAAAAATCCCGCCTTGGTTGTTGGGGTTGTTCCGATCAATGCCACATTTCCACTGAATGCTCTTCTGCGTACTTCCTCATAGGCAGCAATGGCCTGTGTTGTAGGAGCACCAGAGATTTCATTGACTGCTTCAGCATACATCAACAAAACATCAGAAAAGCGTATCAAAGACCAATTGTATCCCAGGTTCAGCACTGTCCCCGGAAGCAAAGGATTTCTCCAATCGCGGCGGTATTTACCTGTGTTCAATTCTCCAAGCCTGCGCTGGCTCTTGATGTTGGTGGCAGACGTTACCTGATAATGTGTGATGGTAACATCCCTGCGGGTATCTACAGAATCGAAAGCATAAAAATAATTGGGCAAAATTACAATACCACCACCACCGGCACCAAAGCGGGAGGCATTGCTCAGGTTTGGCCCGTCATAGTTGCCCATCCTGCTATCGCTGTTGCTATTGCCGCCGCCTGCACCAACTTCAAAAATAATTTCTCCGAAAGGATCATAAGTAAATGAGGTCACCTTCCTCCATACATCCGAATAGCTTGGATTCAGGGTATGTTGATCCCTTCTGGCCATCAGCTCTTCACATTCCTGTTTTGTTATTTGATAATACTTAAGAAAATCTGTAGGCCTTTCCATCCTGGCATTGGAACGAAGGGAGAAACCTCCTCTCGCCAGTGCAATCCTGGCCCTCAACGCCATTGCTGCTGCTTTTGTAATCCTTTCATTGCGGGGCCCTGCCTCCGTTCTCCATGGGAGCAGATTTTTTGCTGCAGCAAGATCAGCAAGCAGGATATCATAAGTAGAATCACGGTTGGCCTGAGGAATAAAGAGCTCAGGCTGCTTGTATGCTGGAATCATCGGCGCTGGAACATCTCCCCAGTTGCGGATCAGTTCCATGTAGAACTGTGCACGCAGGGTGAGGGCTTCCCCATGCAATCTTCTCAATTCTCTTTTTTCTGCATCTGTTCCATTGGCATATTGTTTCATCAATGGAATCTGTTCAATACAAAGATTTGCCTTTTCAATGCCCCGGTACAGTTGCCTGAAAGGATTGGCGATTTCTGAATTGGTCAACAAAAGCTGATAGCGGCCCACACCCCTTCGGCCGTTGTCAATGTTTCCACTGACAATGGCTTCATCGGTATCATAAGGATAATACATGCTGATGCGGATACCATAACCATTGTCTCCCTGCAACTCATCATACACGCCTACCAACGCATTGAAGGCATTGGAGGGATCCGAAAAGGCATCAGGAATGCTGTACTGTGAAACAGGCGCTACCTCTGTATATTTTTTACATGATTGCAAGATCAATATCGAGCAGGTTAGTAGAAGCAACCCGGAACGAAAGCGTAAATTGTTCGATTTCATATGTTGAACATTAAGTAGATTAGAAAGAAAGGTTCAGGCCAAATACCCAGGTTCTGGAACGTGGATACGCAGCAAAGTCAACACCAGGGGTCAAAGGATCATTCCGCCTTGCGGTAACGTCAGGATCATATCCTGAATAACCGGTAAGTGTGGCAAGGTTATTGACCGTTCCGAAAAAGCGAAGACTGGAAATCTTGTGCCTTTGGGAGATGGTTTTGGGAAGTGTATAGCCCAGGGTGAGGTTGTTGATCCGAAGATAACTTCCGTCTTCAACAGCCCATGAATGCAACCACCAGCGTTGCACCCGCACGGGTGACCAGATTTTTGCGTTGGCATTCAATGCAGTTAGGGCTGCAGGATCTTTTACAATCTCGCCTTTGTCATTGATATTGGTGAACCTGCCTTTCATCATTTCCAACATGTTCAGGTTTGAAAAGGCTCCGTCTGTCCACTCCAGCTTGTTGGCATTGTAGATATCGTTGCCCACCACAAAATTCACAAAAACACTCATGTCAAAGTTTTTGTAATTGAACTGGTTGTTCCATCCTCCGGTAAACTTTGCATTGGCATTACCAATGATGGTCCTGTCTCCATCAGGAGTAATCACACCATCTTTGTTGAGGTCTTTCCATTTCAACATGCCTGGTTGGGGAGTACCATAGACACCATTGAATGCAATGCCGGGCTTGATCGTATACGTCTGTGTTGTGGCATTGTAATTAAAATCATTCACTCCATAAAATCCATCAGTTACAAAACCATACATCTGGCCAGTTGATTCGCCGACCTTAACAATGTAATCATCTACTCCATCACTGCCCTGCCATCCTGAAGTTCTGGTGATTTGTGAAACACCACCAAGGCTTTCCACCCTGTTTTGGTTGAAGGAGATGTTGAAATTAGATGTCCAGCTGAAATTTTTATTTTCAATGGGTGTTGCGTTCAATTGAATTTCAACGCCCCTGTTGGATGTGGCCCCAATGTTCTGGATCTGCTGGGTGTATCCCGTGGTTGGAGGTATTTGTACAGCCAGCAACAAGTCATTCGCAGAATTCTTGTACGCATCAACAGTCAGCTGAACGCGGTTGTTGAAAAATGCAAGATCCAATCCAAAGTTGCGGGTAACATTCTGCTCCCATTTCAAACCAGGATTGGCCAAGGCTGTTGGCGCAAAACCAGGAAGGATGGAGTGATTGAAGGCATATTGCCCAGTTACGCCATACAGCTGCAAATACAGTAAATTGTCAATCCTGTTGTTGCCCACAATTCCATATCCAAATCGAAGCTTGGCATCTGAAAGCCACTTCACATCATCAAGAAATTTTTCACGGGACAATCTCCATGCCAATGAACCAGAAGGGAAAACCAGTGTTCCGTTTTCAGTACTGAACTTTGAAGACCTGTCCGCCCTCAGGTTGGCAGTTGCCAGGTACTTGTCATCATAGGCATAAGTGGCCCTGGTGAACAGAGAGAAAATCCTGCTGGGGGGCTGGATAAATGAAGTGGGAAGCGGCTGGGCAGATCCTGATGGAGCCGATCCCAGTCCCATGTTGGCCAATGCTTTGCTGGCCGAGATATCAGCAGGAAAAAACCTTGTTTCAACACTGTTTTGGTTTGAACGCTGATCCACCATTTCCTCACCCGCCAGGATAGAGAAATCATGGTGCTTTTTGAAGTTGTTCAATGTATACTGAAGCGTATTGGTATTGCTGATGGTACTATTGAATTGGGAACCAACGGAAGCTACAGGAAGTGATGCGGAGTTCCTTGCAGTTGAGGTGATCTTGCTGTAAAACAAGTCTGTTCCAACCCTTCCATTGTCGTAACCGACCGTAGACCTGAATACAAGGTTCTTCACCAGGTTGATGTTCACATACGTATTCAGATAGGTTGCAGCAGTGGACTGCTTTCTGTATTCTGACTGTGTCAGGATGACCGGATTGATGGCTCCTGAAGAAGCAAGAAAGTAAGCTTCATCAAAATCATCAATACCACCATTGGGAGTTGGAATTTCGAAAGGCCTGTAATTGATGGTATGCCTCAACCTGTTGGTTGAACGGGAGCCACTGTTGGTTGTTCCAGCACCCCTGATTTTTTGGTCTAAATACCTGAAACTAAAACCAGCCTTCACCTTATCGGATATCTTATGGTCCAATTTGAAGTTCACGAGATTTCGGTCAAATCCTGATTCCAGTTGAACGCCATCCTCTCGGTTGGCAGTAAGGCTCAGGTTGAAACTGGTGGACTGGTTTCCGCCACTGAGTGAAGCATTGTGGTTTTGAAACCTGGCATTGCGTCCAAACACAAGATCCTGCCAGCTCACAGGACTGAGGTTTTTGTATACATTCAAGGTATCCCAGGTGGTTCCAAAAGTGCCTGCGAAACTTGAACTGTCTGCAATGGAACCGCGGCTCCTCTCATACTGCCACCTTACAAAATCGTAGGGCGATAAAACGCTCATGAATTGCGGCACATCCCTGTATCCATAAGATCCATTGTAGGAGGCCTGTGTTTTACCCGGCTTTCCAGACTTTGTGGTGATCATCACAACTCCATTGGCGGCACGGGCACCGTAAATGGCAGTGGTAGAAGCATCTTTCAATACGTCAATGTTGGCAATATCCTGAGGGGCAATCACAGCCAGTGCGTTTTCAACCTGTACACCATCTACAATATACAAGGGTGAATTGTCCTGTGTGATGGAACCACCTCCCCTAACCCGAATAAGAATATCCGCTCCTGGCGCACCTTCTGATGAGGTTACTTGCACCCCTGCCAGGCGGCCCTGCAAGGCTTCAGCAGCTGAAGACAATGGTACGTCCTTGATTTGCTTCGCACTGACAGAAGATACAGAACCTGTGAGGTCTTTTCTCTTGATGCTGTTGTATCCAACAACCACTACGTCTTCCAGTGTGCCTTCTGCTTTTTCAAGCGATACACTCACCGTAGCACCAGCAGTTGTTACCAATGTATACGTCTTGTACCCTACATAAGTAAACACCAGTATGGGTTTTCCGGTAGCAGGTGCCGGCACGGTGAATGCGCCGTTCTTGTCGGTTTGAAAACCTTTGGCATTACCCCTGACCTGAATGGTAACCCCTTCCAACGGGTTTCCATTTTCTCCGGTTACCTTACCCTGAACAGTCTTCCCTTGCGAGAAACCTGAAATGGCAGTAAACAGGAAGAATAAAAAAATTGCAATTTTTCTCATATGTGCTTGATTTGAATGATTGGGCTTAATGTATCAAGATACAATTCTATGTTGTTTTTCTACCTATTGTAGAACCATTCAATAATTTATTTACGCAATCGTTCCCGGTAAATACATCATAACCCCTGCGATCCGGAATTATGCTCCCTTTGAACAGAAATCAGCAAAAAATCACCAACTACCCTATCTTTATGACATGAAGTTTGAAGCGGTAACCATCAAACATATCGCAATGGAACTGGGGCTGTCCACTTCAACAGTTTCCCGTGCACTGAGGGACAGCCATGAAATCAGCCAGGCCACCAAGAAAATTGTCCTGGATCATGCCCAAAAAGTGGGTTTTAAACCCAACAGGATCGCCCAAAGTTTAAAAGAGCGGAAAAGTCTTTCCATCGGCGTAATTGTTTGTGAAATAGCCAACAGTTTTTTTTCTCAGGTAATCAATGGCATTGACTCCGTGGCCTACGAACATGGCTACAATGTCATCATCGCCCAAAGCATGGAATCTGCTGAGCGTGAATTGATGAACCTGGAATACCTTACTTCTTCTTCCATTGATGGATTGATCATATCGGTGTCTACAGAAACAAAGAATTTTTCTTACCTGAAAAAATTGCATGAAAGGGGTTTGCCCATTGTATTTGTAGACAGGGTCATTGATGATATTGAGACCCACAAGGTGATTGCAGACAATTACAGGGGGGCATACAAGGCCACAAAACACCTGGTTGAAAGAGGCTACAAGAAAATAGCTATTCTATCCAACAACAGCGGACTATCCATATCCCAGGAAAGGCTTGAGGGGTATAGGGATGCCCTGAAGGATGCCAATATCCCTTTGAGGGAAAACATGATTGCCTACTGCGACCATGGTGGCATGATTTACAGTGAGATTGAATCAGCCATGAAGATGCTGCTTAAACAGCGGGTAAAGCCAGATGCCGTTTTTGCCGGCTCAGACAAGATTACCACCGGATGTCTGCGTTTCATGAAACAGAAAAACATCCGCACACCGCAAGATCTTGCCTTGATTGGATTCTCCAATACAGATTTGACTGAACTCCTCAACCCACCACTTTCCGTCATCAAACAACCCGCATTTGAGATGGGACAAGCGTCTGCATCCTTATTGCTATCACTGATCGAAAGCAAGAAACCACAAAATAAATTTGAAACAAGGATTCAATCTACAGAATTATTGATCAGAAAATCAACCTGATCAAAGTGATGCCCTTGGTGTTAAACGAAAAGAAACTTCGCTTTTTGTTTTGATGCCCGTCTCACATTCAACATCTGTACAATTGAAGGTTGATGAGGTCCTCCCCAACGGGGTTTGGATTCCAGGCGTTATGTATCGCCAAGGCTGCGCCCAAAGCAGTGGCCTGCGCCACTTCAGCAGCATATACTTTTTTGTTGTGGTAATGGGATGCCAACATGCTCATGAAAACATGATTTTTACTGAACCCTCCATCAACAAAAATATGCTCAGCGTCTTGGTGTTTCAAAACCAGGTTGATGCTTTCAATTTGTTTCTCCACCAAAACCGCAATCAAGATGTTGTAGGCCAGATCCGAAGACTCCACTTCCATAAGATCAACTGCTTCAAAGGCTGAGCAAGCCTTTGATACCAACCGTTCTTTTGCTAAAGCGGCCAGTCCTTGATTAAAGCGAATGGCTTTGTAAAAATCTGCTGTATTAGCATAATGAGCGGCGATACGTTCTGCCCCTTTCTCATGCGCATTGCCCAAAAAAAGCCTGGAAGCCTTGACCGGTTCTCCTGTGTATTGCAAATAACAAAGGCTATCCTTTTCCAGTTCTTCATCCGTGAGGGGCACATGATCAAATGGATTGAGGCAGATGCTCCAGGTACCCGTAGATACCAGCACAAAAGGATTGTTGAAACAGATCAGGTAAGGAATCAATGCAGAAGAACTATCGTGCAATCCGATCCCACAAGACAATGACTGCCCCTCAATATTTATTTCCTCAACATGGGTTGAGGGGATGATGGGCGCAAGCACGGTTGCAATGCCCTCGTTTTGCACCCAGGCATGGTATGTCTTTTTTGTAAAGTCCCAGAGATTGGTATGACAACCAATGCTGGTGATATCCGTTACTGGAAGATCAGTAAAAATATAACTGAGGTATTGTGGAAGATGCAGCGCAAACGCAATCCTGTCAAAGATTTCAGGCTGCTCACGCTTGATGCGCAATACCTGCATGCCTGAATTTAAACTTCCCAGTACAGGTGATGCAGTGCAACGCGAAAATGCTTTTTCACCGCCGTATTGCGCATAAAACTGGTGCTGAATTTCTTCAGGATAAGGCTTGAGGTAATTGTAAAGAGGTGTCAATGTTTTTCCATCGCCATCAATGTATACAAAGCTTGCACCATAGGCAGTGAAGTTGATGGCCTTTACTTCGAATTCCTCGAGATGCAGGGATGACTTGATCAACTCAAGCGCAGAACTGGTCAAAGATGCCAGGTCTTCACAAGCAAATCCATCCTCATCAACCGTCTCTTCCATCCGGTCACTCTTTTCATAGACCAATTGGTATGACTGATCAAAAAGCAGTAATTTTTTGTTGGTTTTTCCAACATCAAGAATGGCAACAACTGGCTTTTTCTGCATGATGTACGGTTTGTGGGATCAGAGCCCAGTTGCTTTAGAAACTGCACCACGCTCACCAATCAGGGTATCCCTGACTTTCATTGCACGGTATGCGCCCAATGGATCAATGGCTGCACCACTCCTGCGCCTGGCTTCAGCCACAACAGACCGTACATCGGTACGGAATGCCTGTTGCAGGATTTCCTGCGCACGCACCACGTCATTCGATTCCCTGGCCTCATCAAGGGCTTTGTCATCCACCAAAAGGGCTTGTGCGTATGCAATTTGAATGGCCTCCACCGACTGCAAGAGGTCTTCCAGCGGATCCTTGATGTTGTGCGAAGCATCAATCATCCAGCCAAGGTCTTTGGCATGGTTCATGCCGCGGGCATCCATGCCTTCGACAAGTTCCCTGAAAATGAGGAAAAGCTGATACGGCCTCATGGACCCAACCGTCAAATCATCATCACCATATTTTGAATCGTTGAAATGGAATCCACCGAGTTTCTTTTCCATGAGCAACAAAGAAACAATCTGCTCAATATTGGCATTGGGAAGATGATGACCAAGGTCTACCAGCGTGTACGCCTTAGGGCCAAGCTTGGATGCATACAAAAGCGATTGCCCCCAGTCACCCACAGACATGGAATAGAAATTGGGCTCGAAGGCCTTGTATTCAACAAATACTTTCCAGTCTTCCGGCAAGCCTGCATAGATGTCTTGCAAGCCCTCTAGTGTATTTTGAAATGCTTTCCTGAAATTCAACTGCCCAGGAAAACTGGATCCATCAGACAACCAAACGGTCAAAGAATTGGAACCCAATTCCTTTCCGTATTTGATCACCTCTAGGTTATGGTCTACTGCCTGTTGCCTTATGCCCTTGTCAACATTTTGCAAAGAGCCGTATTTGTAACTCAATTTTTGTCCAGGCTGATCCTGGAATGTATTAGAGTTCATGGCATCAAAAACCAGTCCATGGTGTGCGGCCAATGCCTTGATCTTTGCCGCATCCGAAGGAATATCCCAGGGGATGTGCAATGAAATCGCACCGCTCGATTGATTGAGCTTGTGCAACAAGCCTACATCTTCAATCTTTTCTTCCAGGTTCCCCGGTTCACCACCAATAGAGAAACGACCAAACCTTGTTCCACCAGCACCCAGGGCCCAACTTGGGATGGCCACCTGAAAAGCAATGAGTTTGTCCATCACGGCTTCAACATTGGTCAGAGAGGCCGCATGAAATTCAAAATTTCTTTTATGCCCCGCCGCCAATTGCGCATTCAGTTCATCTATCCTTGACTGTTCTATCTGCATACAGGCAAATTGATCTTGTTAATATTATCGTACAAAAGCCATTGCTACACCACCATCCACATTGATCACGTTACCTGTAGACTTGTTCAGTAATCCACCCGTAACTGCAAAACATGCATTGGCAATATCAACTGGAAGAATGATCTCATTCAACAAGGTACGCTTGGCATAATAAGCAGGAAGCTCCTCAACACTGACACCATAAGCCTTTGCACGGCCTTGTGCCCAATCGCCAGCCCAGATTTTGCTGTCAGCGATGACTGCATCAGGATTGACGGTGTTCACACGGATTTTGTCCTTGCCCAATTCTGCGGCATTGAGCCTGCTCAAATGCAACTGTGCTGCTTTCGCAGATCCATAACCAGCATTGTTTGGTCCCGAAACCAATGCATTCTTGCTCACGATGTTGATGATGTCTCCACCCATTTCCTGTTTGCGCATCACGTTAACAGCGGCTTGCGTAACAAGGAATTGTCCTTTCACCAGTACATCATAAAGAATGTCCCAGTCTTTCTCCGTATGTTCTTCGATGGGTTTTGAAATGGACAGACCTGCTGAATTGACAATGATGTCCACGCCGCCAAATGCCAACGCAATGGCATCCAGGGCCTTTTCGATGCTCCCTTTATCGGTAACATTCATCAAGGCAGCTGAGGCAGCGTCCTTGCCAAACATGGACTTAAATTCTGCTAAAGTATTGTTCATCCTATCATCATCGATATCACTGATGACCACACAGGCACCTTCTTCTGCAAATTTCTTTGAGATGGCCTTGCCGATGCCACCTGCACTACCAGAAACAAACGCAATCCTTCCAGACAATGCTTTTGGTTTTGGCATCCTTGACAGCTTGGCTTCTTCTAACAACCAATATTCGATATTGAATGCTTCCTGATGAGGAAGTGCGGTGTAAGAAGAAATGGCTTCAGCACCACGCATCACGTTGATGGCATTGATGTAAAACTCAGATGCCACGCGTGCAGTAGACTTGTCCTTTGCAAAGGTGAACATGCCCACACCCGGATAAAGAATCACCACAGGATTGGGATCACGAAGGGCCGGACTGTTTGGATGCTTACAGGCATCATAATATGCCGTATACATGGCACGGTAGGCATCAAATTGAGGAGCAATGGCAGCCTTGATAGTGGCCACATCTGAAAGATCCTGCGCTGGTGTAAGGCCCAATACCAAGGGACTGATTTTGGTGCGCAAGAAATGATCAGGACAGCTGGTACCCATGGGTGCCAGGCGATCCAAGTCGTTTGAGTTGATGAATTCCAACACCTTTTGGTCATCAGTAAAATGTCCTATCATCTTGTTCTTGGAGGAACAATATCCACGCAAGATGGGAGCCAGTGCAGCAGCCTGAGAAAGGCGTTGCTCCTTCTCCAGGGATTGAATTTTTTGTCCTCCAAAAACACTGCCATTCTTCGCCACATTTTCTTCGATGTAGGTGGCACATTTTTCGATCACCTCCAGTGAATTGATGTAACAGTCATAAGCGGTATCACCCCATGTAAACAGGCCGTGAGAGCCCAACATGATACCCCTGATGCCAGGATTTTTCTCCAGACAATCTTTGATTTGCAGACCAAGGTCAAAGCCAGGACGCTGCCAGTTCACCCAACCAATGGATCCTTCAAAAAGGTCTTTGGTGATTTGCTCACCATCTTTTGAAGCCGCAATGGCAATGGCTGCATCAGGATGCAGGTGATCAATGTGTTTGAAGGGAAGAAATCCATGCAATGGGGTGTCAATGGATGGTGCTTTTGAATCAAGATCAAAAATGCAATGGTTGAACAGGGCCACCATTTCATCTTCTTTTGCCAGCCCTTTGTACACGCCGGTAAGGCTTCTCAGCCTTTCAACATACAAGGCGGCCAATCCGCTCCTGGTAAGGGATCCAATGTCTCCACCTGATCCTTTGATCCACATCACTTCTGTTTCATTACCCGTCAAAGGGTCTTTCTCGATGGTCCGGCAGGATGTATTACCCCCACCATAGTTGGTGATCCTGAGGTCTGCGCCCAGAATATTGGAACGGTAAAGCAGCAGGGCTACTTCGTCACCTGCCATGGACGCGGCCTTTGCATCGTCCCACAAATAATTTACATGCTGAAAAGTTCTTGTTGCTGACATATGTTTTGTTTTCAATTTTTTAACTGTGTAAACTGTTGCCATAGCCCACCACCAAAACGGAGAGGATGATGATGGCAATTCCTGCGATGATGGTGCGGATGGTTTTTGTTCCGACACCTTTCCATTCTTTCAGCAGCAATCCCCACATGTTGGCCACCAGGATGATGAAAGCCATGTGCAGGATCCATGAGCTTGGGCCGTTGCCCAGCTTGCTCTCGCCCATGCCATAGAAGAAAAACTGCAGGAACCAGGTAGTGCCTGCAATAGCTGAAAATATATAATTCTTGAACAAGGGCGTTGATGCATTGGTATAGTCGCTGAAAGACTTGTTTCTTGCATTGAGGATCATGCACCAGATGAAATTGGTGGTGAGACCGCCCCACAACAAAACAACGTAGACCACATTGTTTCTGTAAAGGAATTCACCCTCGCCAGGATTGGCCGCTTTCCATGCATCATTGGCGATGGTGGCCATGGATTGTCCTGCTTCCAATCCAAAATTGAAACAGGCACTGAGGACACCAGAAACAATTCCTACGAACATGCCAAGGGCAAATTTGTATTCGGTTTTGACTTCGGCCCCATGCGGGTCTGTACCCACAGATTTTAATTCTTTTTCTTTCATCATGCCTGCTTTTCCGCTGACAATAATGCCCATGACACAAATGAGCAGACCTGCGATGATGGTCAGCCCCCACTGGGAGCTGATCATGGCACTGAACGTATCTTTACCGGCGACTGGGTTGATATCGTAATACATGGCGGGGATGATGGCGCCAAAGACCATGCAGAGTCCAAGAATGACGCTGCTACCAAGCGAAACACCCAGGTATCTCACACCCAGGCCATAGGTCAATCCACCAATCCCCCAGAGGATGCCAAAAAGAAACGTAATCCCAAGGATTGACCCTGCGGATCCACTGATGATCTCCCCAAATCCGGGGATGGTTAGATAGGCCGCAAGCGGCGGCACAATCAACCAGGAGAAAAGTCCGCCCACAATCCAGTAAGACTCCCACTGCCAGCCTTTTACTTTTTTATAAGGGATATAAAAACTACCGGAGGCGAAGCCACCGATGAAATGAAAAATAATGCCGAGCAATACTTGCATGTGTTGGGTTTAGGGCTAACTGATTGCACTAAAATAATTCACTTTTAGCAGAAACCATCCCTTTCCCTCATTGTTTATTGTGCGTGTCAGGCCAAATCCAGATGCATTTGAGGCTGATGTGAGCAAAAAGTAAATAACTCAATGTTTTTTTCTGCATTTGTCACTGCAATATTTTACTTCGTCCCAAACCTTTTCCCATTTTTTTCTCCAGGTGAATGGCCGGTTGCAATGCACACAAACCTTGGTGGGCAAATCTGCTTTTTTTACTCCTTTCATGGTTGCGTGTGATGAAAATTGGTCAATTGATTGTAGAACGTACTGAAACAGCTTTTATCTTTTGCTTATTTTATTGTGTGTAATCTGCCGTTGCAATGTGCATTTGAAACGCTGAATTTCTGTACTGCGCTTCTGCAAGTGTTTTTGGCTCACACCACTGTTGACCCTTTTGCGCCAGAGGTTGAAACTGCTGCGTTTGAGCGACTTCCTCATCAAAGCAATCACATCTGCTTCCGTGAGCCCAAACTGAAACAAAATGGCCTCAAATGGGGTTCTGTCTTCCCATGCCATTTCAATGATGCGGTCTTGATCGATTGGGTTCATGGAGATGATAACAATTGTCGATTGAAATTGTTTGTGAGGGATTGTGGTTTTCAAATACACATTTTCAGAAGCAGCCTAGGTTTCTTATATTTATAGAATCATCTAGCAGTTGGTTGATTTAAGGCAAATCTTTGGGGAAGCAAAAGCAGGTCTGTACTCAATTTACTTGGAATCAAATTGAAATCATGGAAAATCAGATTGAAATATATCAAAGTCAAGATGGAATTATTTTAAATGTTCAACTTTCCAGCGAAACTGTTTGGTTAAGCCAGGATCAACTATCAACTTTGTTCAAAAGAGATAAATCAGTGATTTCCAGACACTTGGCCAATGTATTCAAAGATGGCGAATTGGTCAAAGAAAGCAATATGCAAAAATTGCATTTTGCTAATTCTGATAAACCAATTGCTTTGTATAATCTGGATGTCATCATTTCTGTTGGATATAGAGTGAAATCTATTCAAGGAACCCAATTCCGCCAATGGGCAACAGAAATTAACCCTTTTCATCAAAGTAGAAAGAACTGAAATAAACATAGCGTCATGTTCTAAAATCATTTTATTTTTAAAATAATATATATGTCTGTATCGGATCGTTTAAAAACAATGAGAGAAGAAAAAGCGGCTGCTAATTTAGTTGCTGCTGAAAACTTTTTATCTGAGAATGCCACCAAACAAGGAGTAGTGGTATTGACAAGCGGATTGCAATATCAAATTTTAGTGGAAGGACAAGGAGAAAAACCCCAACTGCATAACATCGTTACCTGTCATTACCATGGCACCTTGATCAGTGGAGAAGTTTTCGATAGTTCCGTTAAACGCGGACAGCCTGCTTCATTTCCAGTCAATGGAGTGATTAAAGGGTGGATTGAAGCACTGCAATTAATGCCTGTAGGAAGCAAATGGCGACTTTTTTTGCATCCCGATCTGGCTTATGGAGATAGACAAGTTAGTGCTGTGATTGGACCAAACTGTGGGCTGGTTTTTGATGTTGAATTACTATCATTTCGATAATGATTTCTCAAATTTTCTACGTGAATAAATGAGAAGTTACTTGCCAATACAAAACTTACTAAAAATAAAATCCAACTGATCCTCATTCGAGATCTGCCCCGTGATCTCTCCGAGTTGGTAAAGGCACTCGCGAATATCGATGGACAGGAGGTCTCCAGGCACATTATCCTGCATGCCGGTTCGAATGGCCACCAAGATGCTGGAAAGTTTTTGCAAGGATTGGTAATGGCGCGCATTGGTAACAATGGTATTCTCGGTGTTCACACCACCGCTAATTACTTTTTCAGTCAAGGTCAATTTCAATGCATCCAGGTTCATGTTTTGCTTTGCAGAAATATACACAGCATCTTTCAATCCGTAAACTGCATCACGCTGCAGAACCGCATCAACGTCATCCACTTTGTTGCCAATCATGATCCAGGAACGGGCCACTAGATGAAGCTCTTCTTGCATGGCATAAACTTCTTCTTTTGAATCTGCAACTGCATCAAAAAGATAAAGTACAATATCCGCAGATTTCATTTTCTCCCTGCTTTTTTCTACGCCAATCGCTTCTATTTCATCAGCACCTTCCCGGATACCTGCGGTGTCAATCAACCTAAAAAGTATCCCATCTATGTTCAATACTTCTTCAATGGTATCCCGGGTGGTACCGGCAATCGCGCTCACAATGGCACGATTTTCCTTGAGCAATGCATTCAGCAGTGTAGACTTGCCGGCATTGGGTTTACCGATGATGGCAACATTGACCCCATTCTTGATGACATTTCCCAGCTTGAATGATACCAACAATTCATTGACGCCAATTTCAATCTGATCAAGCAGAGATCGAAGGCCTGCTCGGTCTGCAAATTCAACATCTTCTTGCGAAAAATCCAGCTCCAACTCAATGAGGGCGGAAAACTTGATCAACTCTTCCCTCAAATAAGAAAGAACAGTAGAAAATCCACCCCTGATCTGGTTCAATGCCGTTTCTTGTGACGCCTTGGTTCCAGAAGCAATCAGGTCGGCCACCGCTTCTGCCTGCACAAGGTCCATTTTACCATGAAGGAAGGCACGCAACGTAAACTCACCAGGCGTTGCCAACCTTGCCCCATTGCGTATACAGGCTTCTAAAACTTGCTGCTGTATGTAGGGAGAACCATGGCAGGAGATCTCAATGATGTCTTCGCCGGTATATGATTTTGGTGCCCTGAACAAAGACAGAACAACTTCATCCAAGGGCTTATCGTTATCCTTCAGCAAGCCCACATGCAAGGTATTGCCCTGCTGCTTCAATAGATTCTTGGAAGGAAACATGGTATTGACCAATTCAATGGCACCATGTCCACTCAAACGGATGACCCCAATGGCGCCAATACCCGGAGGGGTGGCCAGTGCTACAATCACTTCATTCCAATTGGTTTTTTGTTGCATGCTGCTGCAAAATTACGTTCTTATCTGCGGAGATGATGCAATAGTATCAGAGATCCGGGCATAAAAAAAGTCGCCCCGGTTTTCGGGGCGACTCGTATGATTCTTTAGAAATCTACTATTCTTCAGCAAGCTGGAAGGTAACAGGCTGACGGCGGTATGCCTTAACCTGGCGACCATTCTGAATGGCAGCTTTCCATTTTGGACCCTTGCGGATGGCATTGACTGCAATCTCAGCAAGTTTAGAGTTAGGAGGCAGACATTTTGCAACACCGGCTTCGCTACATGGCAATGCTCTTACGTCACTTACAGCTCCTTCCTTATCCACGATGAAAAGGATAACAACGGTGCCTGAGCGACCATCATCTTGCAATTCATCGATATTCCTTTCAATTTCCCTGGTCACATAGCGTGTCCATCCTGCAACACCACCTGGGAATTCTGCATCGATTTCAACCTTCTGGAAAATCTTGTCAGAATCGTCTTCCTTGGGGGCTTCCACTACGCCACCCTTGTCTTCAGTTGGCGGAGCAATGATACCTTCATCTTTGGTACCCTCTTGGTTAACGGTTCCAATTTTGGTTTCCTCCAGTTTCTCAATTTCTGGTGGCTTCTCTTCTTCCTTCACCTCTTCGTCCTTCACAACCTTGGGAGGTGTAAATTTCGCCATCTCAACTTTTGGTGGATCTGGTGGCTTCGGTGGTGGTGGTGGTGGTGGTGGCTCATTCTCTGGTTGTTTGATTTCCTCCAACTCCACTTCTTTGATTTGAATCTGGCCTTTTTTATCGCCCAGGTCCAAAGAAGAGAGGAAGGATACCAACACAAGCAGCAGTCCTATAGAAGCGGTCAGGAGCAAGGAGTTCCTGAGACGCTTGTTGTACTGCGTGCGCAGCTCATAAGCACCATAATTCTTGTTTCTACCCTCGAAAACGAGGTCGATCAGTTCGGCGCTTAATATTTTGTTTGCATCCATCATGGTAATGCTTTTGATTAGAGATTCAGATTCGTTCAAATTTCACAAAAAAATCACTTTATTCCGGCAGCGCCCTCAGTGATCTTCACCAACTGGTATTCAACCGGTGAAATATCGACCATTGCGTAACGCTTGATCTCACTGATCGTCATCTCATCCAGAATGTCCACCGTGTTTTTGTAGGTGGCATCTTCTGATGGCTTGATGATGATCACGAGGTCATCTGCCTTGGTGCTTTGCTTCTTGCGGATAATCTCATCCCTGATGGTCTTGAAAGTAGCAGTCCTGAAGTTGCCCTCAGTCGCCGGATCCAATCCTTCATAAAAATATACGACATCCTGCTTACCCAATAAAATGGTGAAGGCGCCTGATTCTTTTACTTTGTTTTGGTCTTCAGGCTTGTCTACATCCTTGGGCATGAAAAGGTTCATTGCCGTAGGTTGTGCCATTGTAGTAGTGAAGATAAAGAAGGTAATCAACAGGAATCCCAGATCCACCATCGGTGTCATGTCTACGCGGGTAGACATTTTCTTGGCTTTCTTAACGCCCGGTCCTTTTTTGTGACCGCCGCTATCTCCGCCTCCGTCTATACTTGCCATATTCGGTTAATTTTCGGTTGATCAATTAAATTACTTCTTGTTGATTTGGTTCTGACGGGTTTCATACAGAGATGTACCAAGAGGTGCGTCCTCAGGTGAAGTTACCAAAAGGAACTTGTTTTGGTCGTTCTTCTTGAAAGCATTCAGTACATTCTTGAAAACAGGATACTTGGTATCATTATCAGATTTGATCAACAGGTTCAACTTTCTACCGGAATAGGCTACCAGGGCATCACGTACCCAGAAATAGAGCTCTCCGCCAGTAGAATCAGC
>CANEWJ010000021.1 GCA_947442625.1 Chitinophagaceae bacterium | reverse complement strand
GGGTCTGTTGCAAGATTATAGAGCGACCAATATGTTTCCTGAAACTCTTTTACCAGTTTCCAATTTCCCTTTCTGATGGCTTGATTCCCCTCATGCTCCCAACAATAGGTTCTCTCCGGCGCCTTGCCCTTTGACCATAAATAAGAGAAGCTTTTACCTGCCAGATTGGGCGATTTTGCTCCTGCTAATTCCAGGGCTGTAGGCATCAAATCAATCACATGCCCGATGCCATCGCTGTAACCCATTTTAGGCTTTATCTTGGCAGGCCACTGTATGATGCAAGGTGTTACGATTCCCCCCTCATGCATATAATGTTTGTACTTCTTGAATGGGGTATTGGAGGCATTTGCCCAACTCTCGCCATAAATATGATAAGAACCACGCTCACCTATTTTCTTTTCTGGATCACTCAGAAGTTTGGTATTCACTGTTTCAGCACAAGCACCATTGTCTGATATGAAAACAATCATCGTGTTTTCATATTGTCCATTTGACTTTAATTTATTGACGAGCCTGCCGATGTTTTGATCCATCCTGTCAATCATCGCTGCATACACCGCCATCTTCCTTGCCCATATTTTCTTTTCAGTTGCATTTTCCCAGGCTGGAATAATGTCCGGTCTTTCGGTCAATTGATACCGATCATCCACCAAACCCAATTGCTTCATTTTCTGAAACCGCTTTTCTCTGGTAACATCCCATCCTTGTAAATACAACGCTTCATATTTGGCAATGTCTTGCTCTAATGCATGCAATGGAAAATGGGGAGCGGTATATGCCAGATACAAAAAGAACGGCTTACCATTGTGATCTTTTTTTTGCTGGTCCAAATAACCCATGGCATGATCAGTAAAAGCATCCGTCATGTAATGCCCTTCCTTCGGAATCTCATAATCCTTGTCGTCCAACACAAATCGACGCTTGTCCCGTTCTGCAGGGGTGATTTCAAAAAAACTGGAAGCGCCTGAAATCAATCCATAATAGTGATCAAAGCCTCGCTTCAAAGGCCAATGTTCAGGTCGTTCGCCCACATGCCACTTGCCTGACATATAGGTATTGTAGCCCACTTTTTTCAACTCTTCCGCAATGGTAGGGAAACTGTCATTCAGGAATCCCTGATAGGATCCTTTTTCGAAGGGCGCCTTGGCCAAACCGACCATTCCCCCCATTCCTACGGTATGCGGGTATTGACCAGATAGCAAAGAGGCACGGGTTGGACAACAACGGGAATTGTTATAGAATTTTTTCAGCTTGATGCCATTGGTTGCAAGCTGGTCAAGGTTGGGAGTACTGACTTCGCCACCATAACAACCCAGATCAGAATAACCCAAATCATCAGCCATGATATAGATGATGTTGGGCCTTGAATCAACAGGGATCTTTTTGTAAGATGGAAATAGAATAAATGAAAGCATCAAAAAAACACCCACACCCAATAACAATTTCGCTCTTGTCTTGAAGATGCCAGATGAAGCTTGAATATATTTTCTTCCTATCATGGTTTTATTTTTTCAACTTGATTACCTCTGACCCTGCCAATAAAAATGCACCTGCACCATACGATTCCCAACTTTCAGCATTGAAATTTCTTTTTGGATCTGCACCAATGGGCTGAACCCATCCCACTTTTCCTTCTGAAGTCAATAGGGTATTGAGCCCAGTCCAAGCAGCCTTCACCGCAGGGAGAAATGTTTTCTTGTCCAAAAGCTTGTTGTTCACACCCCATGCCAATGCATAACAATTGAAAGCAGAACCACTCCCTTCTCCACCAGCGTATGCCATTGGATCCAACAAACTTGTTCTCCAAAGTCCGTCCTCCTGTTGCAATGACAACAATCGCGCTGACATATCCTTGAACAAGTTGATATAAAATTCTCTTGTTGGATGATCGGCTGGCATCTCTTTCAACAAACGAACTAATCCTGCCATCACCCAACCATTTCCACGAGACCAAAAAACTTTTTTACCATTGGATTCCCTTTTCCCATTTCCGCTGGCATCGATGAGATAAGATGCATCCCTGGCAAACAGTTTTTCTTCATTGTTGTACAACAGGCGATAGCATTGCATAAAAAGGGTGTCAGACAATGTCAAATATGAAGGGTCATTGAAAGTCTTCGACAACTTGGCCAATGTAGGAGGAGCCATGAACAGGGCATCACACCACCACCAGGTGATACCGTGTCTTTTTATTTCTCCGCCGGGAACAAGCGCCAGTTTTTTGATGGAATCAATGCTTGCTTTCAACATCAACTCATTCTTGTTGATACGATATAAGTCAATATAGGTTTGGGTGATGGCAATATCATCTGCATGATCATAGCGCTTGGCAGGAAGCCAGTTGTTGCGTTCGCCAATCGCCATCAATGAATCAAGCAATACTGGCGACTTGGTAGTTTCATAGGCTGCGAAGACGCCTGTATAAAAAGCTGCGTTGGTCCAGGTATTTTCAGGCTTGCCATTGGAATGTTTCATCTGCCAATCTGAAACCTTCAGCATGTTGGACTTGATGTTGGATGCCTTGAAAATATCAGGCGTCTGGGCCATGGATGAATTTGCCAGAAATAAAAGACAAGCGGCAAAGATTGTTTTAATGGTCATTTGTTTATGGTTGAACATGTTGAATATTTAAGATGATTATTTACTGATGATTAAATGCTGGATTGTATTTACCCCTTTCTTTGAATCCATCAAAAGATTTCATAGCACCAAATCTTGGATAACTTTCAAAGATATCTCCTTTTCCTTCTGCCCGAGGATCATGCTGTTCTTTGAGTTTGGTTTCCAGCAAAGTTTTCAGGTTTGACTTGATCTTGATCATTTTTTTGTCTTTAGCCAAATCATTGAGACAATAAGGATCTTTGATGATGTCATACAATTGTTCGGCATTTCTTTTTTCGAAACCGAGGGCAAACAAACCAGGAAATGACTGGCGGTCTTTGATCATGTGTGTTTTGGTAGGCGATGCATCAATGTCTTCGTAGCCTTCCATTGTTTTTTCATTGGAATTTAATCCTGCACCCATTTGCTTATTGGGTGGCGGATCCCCTGCTGGCCAACGATCGGGGGTATAGTTCTTGATATACAAATATTGTTGTGTTCTGATGGCCCTTGCTGGATAGCCCAGGTTGTCTGGACGTGCATGGGTATGCCTTTCTCTGCCTGTAAGCACATATGACCTGGATGGATCTACCAGGCCTGAAGCCTTGGATTGAAGGATGGGCAACAAAGATTTACCAGTAATACCTTCAAAATGCTTGACGCCAGCCAGATCCATG
This sequence comes from Chitinophagaceae bacterium, assembly GCA_947442625.1. Taxonomy (GTDB): domain Bacteria; phylum Bacteroidota; class Bacteroidia; order Chitinophagales; family Chitinophagaceae; genus Pollutibacter. Next base: position 22,462 of record CANEWJ010000021.1, on the reverse strand, counting down.
ATGGTTGGAGCAAGATCAATCATGCCTACGAGATCAGTTACTTTTCGGGAAGATCCTTTGATGGATGGACCGCAAATGGCCAGTGGTATATGCGTTCCATAGTCCTGTAAATTCGCTTTTGCATAAGGAAATGCCATGCCATTGTCTGCGGTAACGATGATGATGGTATTGTCCAACTCACCACGCGCTTCAAGCAATTTAATCATTTCCCCCAATTGCTTGTCGAACCAACCAATTTCCAAAGCATAATCAAGCATATCATTCTTGACCAAATCATCATTGGGTAAAAACCTTGGCACTGTTGAATCAGTTGCTTTGAGTCCTGATTTTGCACCAGAACCAGCTTCATAAACCCGGTGTGGTTCTTTGGATCCGTACCAAAAGAAAAAAGGTTTGTCTGATGGCTTATCTTTAAGAAAATCATTAAAATTGGCAGCATAGTCTGTATTGACAATTCCTTTAGCAGGTACTTTCTCGAACTTCCTCTTGTTGTACTCCGGCCCTACTGGATTTCTATCCCATCCTGCATTTTCAAAATTACCCGGATCCCAGGCTTTGCCTGTGAAACCAATAAAATACCCTGTAGTTTCCAATGCATCGGTAAAAACTGGAAATTTTTTAGGGAAATAACTCGAGTGGGTTCCTGCTTCTTCCAGTTGCCAAATGTTTCTCCCCGTTAGCATTGCTGCCCGGGATGGGCTGCACTGTGGCGCAGCAACAAAAGCGTTTGTAAACAGTATTCCACGCTTTGCCACTTCATCAAAATAAGGCGTTCTAAAGATATCCTGACCCATTGCGGAAACATGTGCAAATGACTGGTCATCTGCTATGGCAAAAAGGATGTTGGGTGGGCGATTGATTGTCTTTGGAATGGTTACAGGCAGGATATGATTGCTTGTGAAAACAACTGACACCAATACAATAGCCAACAGAAAAATGATCCTTTTCACAGGTTTATATTTTATTGAATGATTTTTCCAATGTTTGCTCAATCTCCCATAAAGGCTTTTGAACGGAAGACTGTCTTTCAATCAATACTGGCTCAAGAACCTTACTGATCGGGCTTTCATGTTTAATACCATTTTCTACCAAACGCAGCAACAGTTCGATCGTTTCGACTCCAATCTGTCTCAATGGCTGCGATGCTACAGTAATGGATGGAGTAAAAAGCCTAAAAAGATCATTGTCATCAAAACTTACTACGGCCAAGTCATCAGGTATGGATTTTCCTACTTGCTTCAAGGCTTCGATACCATAAACACCAAGATAGTTTGTTGCAAAAAACAAAGCCTCCATATCAGGATTTTCCGTAACAAAGGACATGATGGAAGAGATGATGCATGCTGCTGAATCATCAAATTTTACCTTTAATACAAATTCTTTCGAACATGATTTGTTTGATGATTCCATTGCATCAAAATACCCCCTCTCCCTTTCAATCATTTGAGACATATCACTGTGGATGGTAACAAATCCAATCCTCTGGTAGCCATTGTTGAGCAAATGTACAGTAAGATCATGTGCACCTTTAAAATTGTCGAGTACCACTGCGTTGGCAGACAGTCCGGGAACTGTTCTGTCCAGCAATACAAAAGGAATCTTATCATTTTTAAGATCCTCGAGTTCTTGGTTAAGTGCTTTGGTTGGAGTAATGATCATTCCATCTACTGAACTGTTGCGCATTTTTCTGATCAGTGCTTTTGCGGTGTTAGGATTGTTATCAGTACTGCTCAAAAAAACATTGTATCCTCTTTTTGAAGCTTCCAATTCAACAACCTTGGCAATATTGCCAAAGAAGTAGTTCCCAAGATCTTCTACAATCAATCCAATGGTATTGGACTTTCCTGTGCGAAGAAGCCTGGCCGCACTATTAGGACTATAGTCCCGTTTTTTGATGAGCTCCAATACTTTACTGGATGTTGCTTCACTGATGCCCATTTCCTCACTCTTTCCATTGATTACAAACGATACTGTTGTAATCGAAAGTTCAAGTTCCTTGGCAATATCCTTTATGGAAACTTTTTTTGTCATTGGGTGTAAATCAGAATTAAGGTAAAATATATTAGCATGGTGTATTCATCAATCCTTGATACCCCAATTTTTGTTGGGGGAAGGTCCCATCTGCAGGATCAAACTTCCACCCTTTATCAACGCTGAATGATCGAAGAAAGGTTTTTGGATAGCAGTACCATTAAGGTTTGCAGACTGGATGTATACATTGCCCGGAACATTGTTTTTGGCCTCAATCACAAATTGTTTTCCGGGGTAATATTTCTCATTGAGTTGTATGGTAATCTTTTTGAAAATAGGACTGGTGATCTCGTAAAAAGGTTTTTCAGATGTACCTCCGTCTGTTGAAAAAAGTCCAATTTTAAGCAGCACCGCCAATGAACCCATCAATCCCTGGTCCTCATCTCCACTGTATCCTTTTTGTGGAGAAATTCCACTGTACACTGAATCAATGAGCTGCCTGGTCCAGTATTGGGTTAGCCATGGCTTCCCGGCATAGTTGAAGAGGAAAGGTGTTTGCATACAAGGCTGATTGCCGTAATTGATGTAAACGCGGCGTTGCGCTTCTCTATCTGGCGGATTCTCAGATTTACCAGAAACAAAACCATGTTTGCGTGCTTCGGTGAAAGCAAAATTGAGTTTATCGGTAAACTTGTCTTTGCCGCCATGCAGGGCAATCAATCCCTGAACATCATGGGGGACGAACCAGCTGTATTGTGCGGCATTGCCTTCATTGAAGCCACGCTCATATTGAAGAATATCCACTGGATCAGCCCATTTACCACTCCTGTCTTTGGCCAGCATCCAGCCAATTTCCTTGTTGAATACATTCTTATAATTGCCTGAGCGCTGCATAAAAAGGTTATAATCACCTTGCTTGTTCAACACCTTTGCTATCTGGGCCATCGCAAAATCCTGGTAAGCATACTCAAGTGTTTGAGCCGCTCCATCCTGATGAAACCCGTATTTGATGGGATGCAGTGGATGGGGAATATATCCCATTGAAATATACTCTTCAATTCCACCACCCTTGAAGGTCTTGTGCTCATACCCGGCCTTGCTCATCATCCCTCCGGGAAAATGATCCTTGCGCATGCCTTCATAGGCCTTAGTCATATCAAAGCCCCTGATGCCTTTGAGGTATGCACTTACAATGAACGGAGTTGTTGTTGCTCCCGTCATCACATAGGTATAATTTCCACCAGATGGACCACGCGGAATCAATCCACCATCATCATACATTTTCAGCATGGAATTGATGAACTCTTCCGTAACCTCAGGATACACAAGGTGCCATAAGGTATTGAGCGACCACTGTGCCCCCCAATAAGAATCAGAATTGTACATCTTGTATTTTGGCTTTCCATCTGCTCCCAGCGGGATGTTGCGTGCGAGAGGCTTTGCTCCGGTGTTGTCAATATAAGTTCCACTCACATCACTCACAATCCTTCTTCCTTGCAAGGCATGAAACAGGTCTGTATAAAATCGTCTTTGCTCAATATTGGTACCGCCTTCAACTTCTATCCTACCCAGCCAGTTGTCCCACTCCTTTGCAGACTCGTTGACAACGTTTGCAAAATCCCAATGGGGCAGTTCGGCCTTCAGGTTTTTCTTTGCCTCATCTATGCTCACGTAGGAGATGGCGACTTTCATCATCCTGACATCGTTCGCATTGGTTTTGAAGCGAATAAAAGCACCTGTATGCGGGCCTGTAATTTCTTTTGCAGTATTGATGATGCGTCCGTCTTTCCAACCGCCAAACTGCTCAAATGCCTTGTCAAAATCAGCAACAAAATAAACCGTAATCGGCTTGGGTCTTCTTATGGTTGCAGCCATTACAACTTCGCCAACAATTTGAATGTTTGAAACCTGGGTAACTGTTGCTTCCTGGGTTTCTGATGAACCCAAAACAGTAGTGAAATCGAATTGAATAAAGCTTGAATCAGATTTTGGGAAAGTGTACCGATGAAAACCAACCCTTGTTGTAGAGGTCAACTCAGCAGTAACCCCATACGTATTCAATGTGATTTTGTGGTAACCAGGCTTTGCAACTTCAGTCTGATGAGAATAGGTTGAGCCATACACATCCGATCCCAAATGTCCCTTGAATTTTCCTGTAGTTGGGAGTACCGGTATTCCTGACAGTTCCCAGCAATGGATATGGCTGAAACACCGAATGGTATCTTCATTGTATTTATACCCTGTGTTCCAAACACCTTTGAGGTTCATGTCAGGACTCAGGTTAACCATTCCAAAGGGCCTTGTGGCAGAACTGAAATAGAAAAACCTTGAGTTGGCTGCATCAACCATTACCTCAACCAGGTCAGACTTGGCAGTTTTGGTTACAGGCTTTTGGGCATAGGTTACACTGCTGAAAATTGTGAGGAATAAAACAGAAAATAAGAGAGATTTCATCGACATGGGCATCGCAATTGTGGTTGTTTAGGGCAAAAAATAAGGCAAAGAAAAAATGCCAGGTACTCATCAATTATGAATACCTGGCATTTTATATTCAATCATTAAAATTAATATCCAGGATTCTGTTCAATCCTTGGGCTGGAGTTGTCAAGCATTCCCTGTGGGATTGGCCTCAACAAGTGTTTCGCTGCAATTTGTGCAACACCAGCACGGCCCCAAGCAGTCCAACCATTGAACCTTGTTGCACGCTCAATGAGTTTTCCAGTACGCTTCAGTTGGTACCAACGCTCATTGCCTTCCCCAAGAAACTCGCGGCCATATTCATCCAAAATCATGTCAATATTGATGGTAGATGGCGTTGCGCGGTATGAGGTAATATTGGTCAAAGGATCTCGTACATTTCCAGGATTGGTGGCACGGTTGGGAGATCTGCCTGCATTGGTGCCCAAAGCCCTGTCCAGAACCCTGTTATAATACACATCAGCTGTACCCAATCTTGCACCGGTAGCACCCTTTACAATGGCTTCAGCTGCCATCAAAAACAATTCAGCAGACCTGAAAAGCGGATCGTTAAATGTTGAAAATCCGTCACCATAAGTGATACCAGGCTGCCAGAATTTCCAAAACATCGGACCACCCCAACCCATCGCATCATTGACCTGTTGGGTTGGAGAGGTAAGTTTACCCAACCAAAAAAGATCAACAACATTCTGTACTGCATATCTTCTTGTTCCACCAGGAATATTCACACCAAGCTGTGCGTTGGATGTCATGGGCACATTCCAAGGCAATACAATGGCGGTAGTATCATTCATGGCATAAGAGAGTGTCCGGGCCTGTGGATAAGGCCTGTTTGCAGCCAATGAAACGGTACCTGCGATGGTTGCGTACACTACACTGTTAAAGGTGCCTTCATATCGTACGTCCAATTGTGGATCAAACAACCTGTATGCGCCCCATGTAACACTATGGTTAGGCAAAAACCTGTTGTAAGTAGCTGTCCTTGATTCTTGTGCCACCCCATTGGGTCCACCACTGAACCTGCTGTGCATGTCATTTCCTATGAGTCCATTGGCGGTACTTAAATTGCCATCACCATTGAATGCTGTACCGGTTCCATTGGCATATTGCACTGCAAAAATTACCTCTCTGCTGGCATTGGCAATGGCTACAGAACTCGCAGGTGTAGCAGTTTCTCTTTTGGGATTTTTGTTGTGGATGGGCCACAGATTGTTCCAGTTGGCTTCCATTGGATACAAATTTGATGCAATCAAATTATCGCAAAGCGCCAGCGCGCTGGTGAAGTCTGTACTGGTTCCACCAAGAGAATTGTTGAAATTCCAACCCCTGGTCAGGTAAACGCGGGCAAGCAAAAATTGTGCTGCACCTCTTGTAACCCTGCCCGGAACTTGGGAAACAGGTAATTTTGCAATTGCATCATTAAGATCAGTGATGATTTGTGTGTACACATCCTTTGCAGCAGTCTTTTTAACGACCAGGCTTCCTGAAGTTGTTTCAGTGAGTGGCATGGGAATATCACCCCATTGTTGTACGGCCCAGAAGAAAGAAAGTGAACGAAGGAATTTTGCTTCCCCTATCCTTACGTTTTTTACTGAGTCCGCCATACCATTAACAGCAGCGGCACGGGTAACAGCAGCATTACACCTGTTGACTTCCCTGTAAAGCAGGTCCCAAAGTGATTGGAGTTCACCAAGAGATGAATTGAGGCCGATGTCATACGAATCATAGGGACTTCCTGCTTGCGTCGTCAAGGTTGGAAACAACAAAGTACCAGTCCAACCATTGGCAGAAAACAAATCAGTACCATTCAGGGTAGGGATCCTTTGTTGTGTGATGTCCCTCAACAGTGGATAACAAGCATTCACAAGGCTTTCATACCCTGTAGGCGTTGTATAGAAATTATCAGTGGTACGATTGGCTGGATTAAACTCGTCAAGGAATGTCTTTTTACATCCGCCTGCAACCAATCCGATAAGGACAAATGAGAAAATATAGCGTATCAAATTATTATTTTTCATGACTATTTTTTTAGGATTGATATTTAGAAACCAATGTTCAAACCAAATGCATAAGTCAGGTTTGGTACATCGTCAATAAAGGTGTTTGAATTGTATTCTGGATCCATTCCGTTGTACTTGGTCCAGAAGTTTGGATTGATCACCTGCATATAAACCCTCATCCTTTCAATTTTTCTCTTGTCCAATATGCTCTTGGGAATAGTATATCCAACTGTTACATCAGACAACCGCACAAAACTGGCATCCTCATAACTTCTGGCACCGCGGAAAGGCTGTGGAACACCAGGACCATAAAAATCATTGGTAGGATTGTTCCTGGTCCAATAGTTCATGTAAATTTTATTGTATCGGCCACCAGTGTATTCACCCATGGTTCCATCCAGCATACCATTCTTGAACATGGTTCCGTTACGGTAATAGAACAGGAAGGAAAGATCAAGGTTTTTATAGCTAACCCTGTTGGTCATACCCATGGTGAAATTAGGAAGCTGTGTACCCAACCACATCCTGTCGTCCCTACCCGTTGAATTGGAAATCACACCATCCTTGTTGGTATCTGTAACCTTTACAGAACCGGGGAACTGACCATAAGATCTTGCTGCAGCACTGTCAGGAATTTGCCATATTCCGGCAAATTGATAGTCGTAATGAGACCTTACAGGCTTACCAACAAAAAGAGCACTTCCAATCACAGAAGTTACACCATTGGCAAGTGCTTCGATCCTGTTGATATTTTTAGAAAAATTGATGTTGGTACTCCAGGAGAAATTCTTTGTTTCGATATTTCTTGTATTCAGCATGATCTCCAAACCCTTATTGGATACTTTACCCACATTGGTTACCACAGAAGAGAAACCTGTTGAAGTAGGAAGTGTCTGGTTGAGGATCAGGTCACGGGTATTTCTTTTATACACTTCAACAGTAGTTGAAATCCTGTTTTGAAGGAATCCCATGTTCAATCCAAGATTCAGCTCCTGGCTTCTCTCCCATTTCAGGTCTTTGTTACCAATGGCGGCCGGAGCAAAAGCAGTGATTGGCGTAGCACCGAAACTGTATGATGTTGTCAACAAACCAGACTGTGTACTATAGGCGGCAACGTTTGAATTTCCCACTTCGCCATAGCTCACACGAAGCTTAAGATCTGAGAAGATATTCATGTTCTTGATAAAATCTTCATCACCTGCCTGCCAAGCAAAAGCTCCAGAAGGAAAAAATGCCCAACGGTTTTCCGTTGCCAATTGTGAAGCACCATCAGCCCTGCCTGTCAGGGTAATAAGATATTTATCATTGAAGGTATAATTCACCCTACCCATGTAAGACTCCAAAGAATTTCTTGAAAATGCGCTGGTTGCAGTCGTTGTTCCTGTGCCAAGGTTATACCATAGCGATCCGAAAGGCAGGTTGATTGAAGCGATTGAGTAGGTCTCTGCATTGTTCTTGAACGCACTCTGCAAGGCAGTTGCACTCAATTTATGCTTACCGCTTGTAAGATTATAAGACAACTGATTATCGATTGTGTAGGTACCCCAGTTCCTTTGGGTGAAATTGGCCCTTGGAGGGTTGGTCAACTGAGATTTTGAAAGTGTGTTCCTGAATTCACCATTGCGCTCATCAATGGATGATGCTGAAAGGGATGATTTAAAGGTAAGACCTTTCAACAAAGTCAGTTCGATGAATGCATTTCCCATGGGGTTGGAAATGGTGGTTGTATTTTGATAAATGTTAGGGTCAGCATCTATTATTGGATTAGGAACCTGATTATCCTTGATTCCCATCCAAATTGAAAGATCGTTGTTCCATGGACCAATGGCCAGATCATTTCCTTCACTAGGATTGACAATATCCTTGTAATAAACAACACCTGTGGGCCTTGCTCTATAGGCAGAACGAATGATTTCCAATGAGCCTGTAGGATTTGAGCTGTAGTTAATATACGCTGTGATACCAACACGCAACCAGTTGTTCAGCCTGCTATCCACCGCTGCGTTGAGTGTATACTTCTTAAATGAAGTTGTCGCAACATTACCATCTTCCTGAATATATCCACCTGAAAAACGGTAAGTCGTTCCAGCATTTCCACCAGTAACAGCAACCGTTGTGTTGGCTACTGTACTTGGTTTTGCAACCAGCTTTACCCAGTCTGTTGACTTTCCGCTATTGACCATGTTCATCTCACTAGCAGTCAATGTATTGGCAGCTCCACCATTCAAAACAGCATCAGTGACTGTCGCTTTAAAAAACTCCTGGGCATTGAGCAACTGTGGCAAGTGTGCTGGTTGTTTTTGACCCAGGTAAGAATCAAAAGTAACTTTAGGTTTACCAGCAAGACCTTTTTTGGAAGTGACGATGATTACACCGTTGGCACCCCTTGCACCATAAATGGCAGTGGAAGAAGCATCCTTAAGGATATCAATAGATTGGATATCCTGTGGGTTGATGTCACGCAGTCTTGCGCCAATTACACCATCAATAACCACCAGTGGTTCAGTTGCACCGGTGATGGTGTTTTGTCCACGGATGTCGATTGCAAAACCCTGTCCGGGTTTGTTGCTGGTTTTGGTAATCACCACCCCAGTAACCTGGCCTTGCAAGGCCTGTGTGGCATTGGCGGGATTGGCCCTGACGATATCGCGGGGAGCGAGTGAGCCAACTGCACCAGTCAAGTCTTTCTTTCTTACTGATCCATATCCCACTACAACAACGTCTTCGAGTTGTTTGGAATCTGAGGTCAATTTGATGGAAAGATCGGTTTGGCTGGAAATGGCAACTTCCTGTGACCCAAATCCAATGGAATTGATAACAAGAACAGGTTTTCCCGAAGTTGGAACTTCAATAGTGAACTTACCATCGTTGTTGGTAGTAGTTCCTTTTGTTGATCCTTTAACCGTAATGCTTGCGCCGGCAATAACAGCGCCGTTGTCACCCTGAACAGTTCCACTGATCTTGCGTGTTTGCGCAAAAACAATGGCTGTAAACAATGTTAGAAAGGTGACTAAAAAAAGTCCTTTTCTCATAATGGCAGTTTTAAACTAGTTTTCAAATAAATGGTCAACAACAAATTTAATGTAAAACGATTTAGCTAAACATTAATTTTACTTATCACAAACATAAAAAAACATTGAACATGAGGTCAATGTTTTTTTATGTTTAATGCGATTACTTCTAAAAATTAGTATCCAGGATTTTGGTCGATTTTTGGAAGCGTCAAATCAATCATACTCTGCGGGATTGGCCTCAGATAATGTTTGGCAGCGATTGCTGGTGATCCAGATAAACCGTAGCCCATCCATGGATTGTACTTTGTTCCTCTTGAAATCAAGGTCTGGGTTCTCTTCAAATCATACCAGCGCTGTCCTTCTCCCATGAATTCCCTTGCAGATTCATCCATGATCATGTCAATGGTTATGTTTGAAGGGGTTGCTCGGTAAGAAACAACATTGGTGATGGGGTCTGTTCCTTTTTCAGGATTGGCTGCCCTGTTTGGATTTCTACCTGCGTTTGCTGTGCCCAATGCACGATCCAAAACCCTGTTGTAATAAACATCTGCAGTTCCCAGTTTTGCACCTGTAGCACCTTTAACAATTGCTTCAGCAGCCATCAGATAAAGCTCTGCAGCACGGAAAATAGGGTCATTTAAGGTTGACCAGCCATCCTGGAACGGAACACTAGGCTGGAAAAATTTCCAAAACATTGGGCTGGCCCAAAACATGTTGTCAACTACACCTGTGGTCGGGGTCAGAGGAGCATATCCCACAATTTCACTGATATGACCAACGGCATATTTTTTTGTACCACCATTGACATTCATTCCACGGTCTCTGGCCGCAGGCAATGGCCTGTTCCAAGGCAAAATAATGGCAGTTGTATCACCAATGGCATAGGTAATGTTAAGGTTCTGAGAGAAAGTATTGTTCCTCAAATTGATGGTCTGTGCCACAGTGGCATAGGAAACAGTGTTGAATGTTCCTTCATATCGGCTATCCAGTGTTGGATCAAACATGCGGTATGCCGCCCAGGTAGGATAGTTGCGATCGCCCTGCAATTTTGAATAAAAAATGGTTGATCCTCCTGCCTGTGCAACACCGCTTGGGCCGTGACCAAATTGACTGTGCATGTTGTTTCCAATCAAGCCTGTTGCAGGATTGCTGTTGCCATCACCGTAATAATATTGCGGGTTGGCATATTGAACTGCAAAAATAACCTCTTTGCTTGCGTTGGCGGTAACAACGCCAGCAGCAATTGATGGCTGTGCATTGGTTACTTTTTTATCATGTATAGGCCAGAGGTTATTCCAGTTAGGCTCCAGAGGATAGAGCCCAGAAGCAATCAGTTCATCACACAATGCCAGGGAGCTTGTGAAGTCTGCTGAAGAACCGCCAAGGGCATTGTTGAAATTCCATCCCCGGGTCAGATAAACTTTCGCAAGAAGGAATTTGGCTGCACCTTGTGTAGCACGGCCTTGATCCGTTTGAGAAACTGGCAATCCTGCAATGGCACCGTTTAGATCTGCAATGATCTGGGTATAAATATCTTTGGAGGCAGATTTAGGAGCCTCTAATTTACCGGCAAGCGATTCTTTCAATGGCATGGGAACATCACCCCATTGTTGTACCAACCAGAAATAACTCAAGGCCCTCAAAAACTTTGCTTCTCCAACGCGAGCATTTTTCTTTACAGGATCCAAGCCAACCACACCATCTGCCCTGTCAACAGCAGCATTACACCTGTTGATCTCTTTGTACAAATCATCCCAATATCCCTGCAAAGAACCTGTTGTAGAATTAAGGCGGATATCATATTGGTCCAATTCGTTTCCTATTTGATTGGCCTGGCCAAAGAAAATTCCACTCCATCCTCCGGCACACATCATGTCCGTTCCCTTCACCGTAAGGTTTCTTGATTGGGTAATATTTCTTAACAGTGGATAACAAGAGTTGATCAAACCATCATATCCTGCTGGGTCCTTGTACATGTTGTCAGTTGTCCTGCTTGCTGGATTGTATTCATCAAGAAATGATTTTTTACATCCCACGATTGAAATTCCTGCAACCAAAAAATAAATTGTGGCTTTGGGAAACAGTTTAAATATTTTCATAATTTCTTTTTTTAAAGTGATAGACCTTGATTTAGAAGCTTACGTTTAAACCAAAATTGCAAGTGAGAGAAGGAAAATCATCCAAATAAGCAGCCCCATTGTACTCAGGATCACCACCATTGAATTTGGTAAAAAAAGCAGGGTTGATGATCTGGGCATAAAGCCTCAACCTGTCTACACCCAATTTTTGTAACTTTTCTCTAGATAGATTGTAACCAACGGTGATGTCTGCGATCCTCAAGAAACTTGCATCTTCGTAGTAGAGTGCATCAGAGAAAGACTTGGGAACGCCCATGCCCCACATTTCATTCGATGGGTTGTTCCTGGTCCAGTAATTCAGTTTAAGGCGGGCGCCGCCACCTGCATCAGAAACATAGCTGCTCATGAAGCCGTTCCTGAACATGGTACCGTTTCTGTAATACATCATTACAGCCAGGTCAAAATTCTTGTAGCTGACCCTGTTGGTGAAACCGATGGTGAAATTGGGCAATTGTGACCCCAGGATTACCCTGTCGTCCTTACCAAGCACCCCAGCACTGATCTTGCCATCCTTGTTCTGGTCAACAATCCTTACGGAACCAGGAACAGCCCCATAAGTTCTAGCCAATGCGCTGTCTTTCAACTGCCAAATGCCATTGGCCTGAAAATACATGAAACTCTTCAATGGGTGCCCTACAGCAAGGATGGATTCAGGATTGGTATTGCTACCACTGTAGCCAAACTTGGCGCCGTTGGCCAATTCTTCAAGCTTGTTTATATTTTTTGTAAAGTTGATGGAGCTTGTCCATTGGAAATCTTTTGTTTGAATATTGACGGTGTTCAACAACAACTCAATCCCCTTGTTCGACACCCTACCCACGTTGGAAACCACTGAGCTGAAACCATTGGTAGTAGGAATGGATTGTCTCATGATCAGGTCTTTGGTTGTACGGCTGTAGACCTCAGCTACTGCAGTGATCCTGTTGTTGAACAAACCTATGTTCAAACCAAGATTCAGCTCCTGGCTTCTTTCCCAACCAAGGCCCTGGTTGGCAAGGTTGTTGGGGCCAAAACCAATACCGGCAGATTGTCCGAATGAATAGTTACTGGCTGATGTAAGTGTCGCGGCAGTTGAATATGGTGAAACAACTGAGTTACCCACCTGACCATAGCTTACGCGCAACTTCAGGTCAGAAATGGACTTCATTTTCTTGAAGAATTTTTCATCTCCTAAACGCCATGCGAAAGCTCCGGATGGGAAAAATGCCCATTTGTTTCCTGGCGCCAACTGGGATGCCCCATCAGAACGACCGGTGAAAGTCAGCAGGTATTTTTCGTTGAAAGTGTAATTGATTCTTCCCATATAGGAGGAAAGTGTTCTTTGGTTGAAACTACTTCCAATGACAGGGGTACCTGATGTACTGGCCAAATTATACCAGTAGGATACATAAGGAAGTCCGGTAACAGAGATATAGTTGAACTCATTGGTGTTCTTGTAAGCACTTTGAAGTGCTGTAACGTTTAACTTGCTTTTTCCTTTTTGGTAATTGTAGGTCAATTGGTTGTCAAAAGTGTAAAAACTCAGGAAATCATTTTCAACAGAAGCCCTTGTGGCGCCGGTTACGTTGACAGACCTTGAGTATTTACCCCTGTATTCGTCCTGCTTTGCCAGTTGATATGAAAGAGAGATTGAAGATTTAAATACCAGTCCTTCCAACAGATTGATTTCGGCATAAGCATTTCCCATCTGGCTGTTGACACTGCGCGTCCAGACATAATTATCGCGACTGCTTGCTTCAAGCAAAGGATTCACTGCACTACCTCTACCCATCCTTACAGCATATCCATTCACAGGCCCCAAAGCGGCATCTCCACCAATGGCTGCATCTACAAGGTCTTTGTAATAAATTGTTGAGGTTGGTCTTTCACGGTAAACTGTTCTAGGAACCTCAAATGACCCAGTTGGGTTGGTTGAATAATTCTGATACAGTGTAAATCCTACTTTAAGATAGCGCGTGATTTTTGAATCTACCGCAGTATTCATGTTGTATTTCTTGTAGTAGGTCAAAGGCACCATTCCATCTTCTTGGATATATCCGCCGGAAATGCGGTAAGTGGTTGCACCATTTCCACCAGAAATAGACAAAGTAGACCCCGCATTCATACCAGGGCCTGCAACCAATCTGGCCAGGTCAACAGTCTTGCCACTGTTGATGATGGCCAATTCATTCACATTAAAGGCAGAGGCTGCAGTGATGGTTGATCCATTCAACTGGGCATCAGTAATGGTGGATTTGTAAAATTCCTGTGCATTTTCCATTTCTGGAAGATGCGCAGGCGTCCTTTGTCCAAAATAGCTGTCGAGGGTAACCCTTGGTTTTCCGGACAGTCCACGCTTGGAGCTGATGATGATTACGCCATTGGCACCCCTTGAACCATAAATGGCTGTAGATGATGCATCCTTGAGGATATCCATCGACTCAATGTCAGCGGGGTTGATGTCCTGCAATTTACCTCCGATGATACCATCAATCACCACCAGTGGCTCAGTTCCCTGGAATTGTTGTGTACTAGATGTATAGGTCAGGTTAACAGCACCATCAGCATTGGGATTGGGCGTGATGGTATTTTCCCCACGTATGGCGATTTGCCAAAGTTGACCGGGTTTGTTGCTCATTTTGGTAACCAGTACTCCAGGCACCTGACCTTGCAAGGCCTGTGTTGCATTGGCAGGATTACCCCTGACAATTTCAACTGCCTTCACAGAACCAACCGCTCCGGTAAGATCCTTCTTTTTGACTGCGCCATACCCTACGACTACAACATCGTCGAGTAACTTCGTATCCGTGACCAGCTTTACCGTAAGGTCAGATTGAGTGGTGATTGAAATCTCTTGTGTTCCATATCCAATTGAATTAACAACGAGGATACGTTTTCCTGTGCTTGGAATGTCAATCGAAAATTTACCTGTACTACTAGTTGTAGTACCTTTCGACGTTCCTTTAATGGTAACGCTTGCCCCTGCAATAACGGCACCGTTTTCTCCAGTTACCGTTCCACTGATCTTACGCGTTTGTGCAAAAGCAATGGTTGTAATTAATGCAAGGAATGTGACTAATAAAAGTCCTTTTCTCATAATGGCAGTTTTAGTGAATAACGTTTAAAATAGCGCAGGGATGAATTATAAAAACAGTTAACTGTTTCTATAAAATCAATTTATGAATTTATCAAAAGCTTTTACTAAAACGTTTAATCTAAGGATTTTTTGTACGAAAACGATTTCGTAACGCTTAATTCAATCAGTGCAACAGATCGGGCAAGGTTTTCTGTACAGCAAGCGTTATTGGTTTTTGGTTTCTGATGATTTCAAATTGATGAACTACTCTGTTTATGTTGTTCAGTAAGTATGTATTGAAATCAGTGATGGTCTTGATGGTCACATTGTTCACGGATTGAATCAAATCACCATTCCTAAAGCCCATGAGGTATACACTTGAATTTTCAACAACGCCATCAAATGCAACACCCGTGCTGGAAAAATCAATGCCAAAGGCCGAAAACTCCTCTCCCCGGGGTGCCCATAATTTCGTGCTTCCCCAAACAGCATATTTCCGACCATTGATCATAATATCGGCAGCTGCAATCGAGTTGACCTGTGGAAAAACTGGTGTTTTGGCAATCGCCTTGAGCGATGCTTTTTGAACACCAAAATCATCCATCCTAAATGGTATGAAACCCACCGATCGGGCTTTTGAAGAATCGTTCACTCGATAATCGCCAAGGGATGGATTGATAAAACCAGCATCTCCAGAAAGAGAATTGGAATCACAACCATTCGCAATAAATTTCTTTAGGGCACCGAGACCTGATACATAGAAATTTGAATCCAATGTTTTCCCCCACTTCCCGTTCGCGGGTATTCCCTTGTTCATCAGTGCAGGACTGTATGCTTTGAAGACGATATTCTGTGTGAATACATCACCGCTTTGAGGATACCAAACATGCGGATGAAGCCCACTGTTGATGATGATATTGTTGGTTGCAATCCGGTCAAACCCCTCCCTCATTTTGAGGCCACCATTCAACAGAAGATTGTTGTAGATGCGGTACCAGGAAGATCCATCGTCAAGATCAATGTCCCATCCATGATCGCAGCGCATGCGGTTGTTGCGGATGATGTTGGGATCAAGCATATCAAGAAACGGAAACTGTTTGTCTTTATTTACTTCAGGAACAGATTCATTGATGTCAGGCGTCCAGTAGCGGTCTCTTCCCCAGGAGTTAAAACTGCCATGGTCTCCTGTTTCAAGCACTGTATTGAAAACGTCGTTGTGCTCAATGACATGCCCCCCGAAAGTTCCCTCATTGATGTTTATTCCCGCCCTTGGCACATCATAAATGGAACAATGGCTGACGGTGATCTTGTGCGACATAGAAATATGTACCGGAGAGGTTTGCTTTTCATCCCTTCCTGTCATGGTGATGAGGCAATTCTCGACACGACAATCGGAAGGATAGTTATCAGTTTTAGGACCAGGGGTTCTGTCAATGCTGGAGAAGTCCTGCTTGCCATATCGAAACAAAGGACTTCTTACCGATGCTGGATCCCCTACAAATGCAATGCCATTGGCTCCAACATGATGAATATAACATCCGGCAACAGACAAATTTCGGTTGTAATTGTTGACGAAAATGGCATTCCCTCCTACCTGATCAAATTCACAGTCTGTAATCTTGCAACCCACGGCACCATTGAATACCACAGCACCACCGCGGTATACCGTCCAGTCAGAACGAAGCAGTGGCTCCTTGTTCTCCATGAAAGTTCTGGCGGCATGCTTGAAAACAAAACCCTTGAGTTCAATATTGGACACGGGAAATGCTTTTGATCCATTGAATTCAATCAGGTGTTTCAATCTTACAATTTCAACCTTTGCCTTGTTGATATCCATCCCCTGGGAAGGAATGTAGTAAAGCTTTTCTTCCCTTTCATTGTAAAACCATTCACCCGGCGCATCCAATTCCTCGAAAACATTTTCCACCATGCGGTAACCAGGATGTTTGGGTGATGGACGGTTGTTCTGCCATCCACCTTCTTCGATGAGTTCGCCTTTAGTATTTTTTCCAAGGATGCGCCAATGCATGTCTCCCCAAAGGGCTGTGTGCATGGCATGTACATAACCACCTGCAGGATTTTTCCATTGGGCAATCCGTTGAGGATTGAGTGGATCGCGCGCTGAATCTGCTTTCATGCTATGGCTGAGGTCCCAGGTATCAAAAACATTTTTACCCGCAACAGCATTGGGGAAACGGGCCATGCGTTGCCTCACGCCATTGATGTACAACTGATCAATGTTAGTACCCGAAGGGATTGAAGCAGTATAACAGCCCTTAGAAGATTTTGTCCATTGCAACTGCAATTGCTTTCCGCCACTGATCACAACAGCCCCTTCTTTTTCGGCCATGTAGACAACGGATGTTTTGCTGTCTTCATTTGTAAAACGGACGGTTTCAGGGAGATAATAAGTGCCCGGCAGAAAAATCACTTTGGCAGTTTTCTCACCAGACATCCTGACAAGTTCCTGCGCTTTAAAAAAGGAAGCAATTGGTTTGGCTTTTGTTCCAGGATGTTGATCATTTCCCTTAACGGATACATAAATGGATTGTGCGAATGGGTTGTGGTAAGCCAACAATGCAACTAAAATAGAGATCACCCAGCGACGGGAATTGGAAAACTTCATCTAATCAAATTTTATAAGATGAGAACCCTCAGAAGGAAGCGTTACATACATGTTCAGTTCCTTTCCCATGGCTAACTGGTAAGCTTTGCTGAACCTCTCATAGATGCCATCAATCGCGGATGTTTCAATCAAGTTGATGGTACAACCGCCAAATCCTCCACCCATCATTCTGGCACCGGCAATGGCCTCTTCTTGCTTGGATAAGTCAACCAAAAAGTCCAACTCTTTGCAACTGACTTCATACAACTCACTCAGCCCCTTGTGTGATCCATGCATCTGTTTTCCAAATTCATGGATATCATTTTGCAGCAACAATTTACATCCTGTTTCAAGGCGGATGTTTTCTTCAATCACATACAAACACCTGTTGTAAACGGTTGATGAAACGGCTGACCTGAACTGTTCATCCAGCATTGAAAGGTTGGCATCCCGGAGGCTGTTCACTTCAGGAAACCTTTCTTTGAGCACTGCAACACCTTGTTCACATTGTTGCCTTCGCAAATTGTATTCTCCCCCTGCAAGGGAATGTTTCACGCCTGTATCAAATAAGACGATCTTGTAATCACCAAGGTTCAAGGGAAAATATTGATAGGAAAGGTCTCGACAATCCAATTGTATCACCTGTGCATCCTTGCCCATCACACTGGCAAACATGTCCATGATGCCACACTTCACGCCAACAAATTCATTTTCGGCTTTCTGAGCCAATCTAACCAGGTCGATACGACCAAGATCAAATCCGAACAATTCATTCAGCGCAAAAGCAGTGGCACATTCCACTGCAGCAGAAGATGACATGCCTGCACCCGTAGGCACATCGCAAGTAAGCACCAAATCAAAGCCACTGAGCTGTTTGCCCATCTTGAGCAGTTGATCAACTACCCCAAGTACATACGCAGACCAATGTCCTGGGTTGGTAGCAAGAAGATTGATTTCAACCTCATGATGTTCTCCGAGGTCTTTAGCAAATAACCTGATCAATTGATCTTCTCTTTTGGCAATGGCAACATAGGCAGCCTTGTCTATGGCTGCAGGCAATACGAACCCAAGGTTATAATCTGTATGTTCACCAATCAAATTGATCCTGCCGGGAGATTTGGCCATTGTTTGGGGAGCGTAACCATATTTTTCAATAAAAAGACTTCTCACGTCCATTTCAACACGCTTTTAATGAGAACAAGATACAAAAACCTTCCATTGGATTATCAGAAACAGCGCCAGCAGTAACTTCAATGTTGAACCAGTGACTACCTTTAACCTACTCCAACACTTGACCATACTTGATTAATTGTTCTTTCAACTCCACGTAGGGCAACTCCTGTGCATGAAAATTCTTATCCATGGCCATACAAGCAGCGATTGCAGCAGATTGGCCCAGCACCATAAACACAGGCTCCATCCGTATAGAGCCAAAAGCGATATGAGATGCAGACAAACAGATCGGAACAAACAAATTGGTCGCTTCTGATCTTTTGGGAACAATCGATTGATAGCTGATAGGGAAAGGACTGGACACATGGGCTTCTACATTGCCTTCATTCTTTACAAACCCATTCAGGTCTACATAGCGTTGAACGTTATGAGAATCCATACCATAAGCCCCCATGCCTACAGGATCCTGAACAATCTCAAACTGTTCACAATTCTTTTGGCTCATGACGTAATCACTGATCATGCGCCTTGCTTCCCGAATATACAATTGGCCAGACCAACCGTCACCAGTTTCAAATTCATCTTTGCACATTCCCCATGTTGAAACCACATCCCTCACTTCTTTTGGAACACGAGGGTGATAGGCCAATGACCACATCAAGCCCTGCTGATATTTTTTATGGCGATCGGCAATTTTTAATCGCTCATCATAACTTGCCTCTGGATAAGCATAATTTTGCCCTATAAAATCTGTTGAAAATCCCTTTTGATTGTTGGTATCGGTTTTCCGGTTGGGCATATCTGAATTGATCCATGGCACCAACGGGTCACCATAATTGTACATCTTGTTGACCAAACCATCCGCAGCCTCATAATTTCTGAAAAGCAATTCATAATCCATGTCATTGTATCCCTCTGGCTTCAGAAATGGAATCCTGTTTTCAGGATGATCAGTCAATGTCATCCGATAACAGTATGCCTGGATTTTATGATCTGCCATACCATCAATGCCAGGTTTATCTTTATTGATGAAGGGCAACAACCCACTTTGGGGATTCCCTTTAACAATATAAGGATCTACATTTTCGATGAAATTGTGGTAATATCCATTCAAAGAAACGGTTTTACGCAATGTCAAACCCAGTTTGTTGGCCTGGACACCATTCAAGGATTCCCCATATTGACTGTTTGATTCTCGGCCCACGGTATAGCTTACCCCTGCAGCAGCCATCAAGTCTCCCTCGTAAGTGCAGTCAATGAACATTTTTCCACTGTACACTTCCCCGGTTTCCATTTGAATGGACTTGATTGATTCCTTCCATTTAACAACCCCGTTTTTCCGATTCAACTGTTGCTGGTATACCAGGGTAATGTTTTTCTCTTTGCTCAACATTGCCTTGAACACCTTTAAAGCTGCTGAAGGTTCAAAAGTCCACATTGCATCTTCATTGCTTGAAGTCCGGGTTTGTCCGCCATCCCGATATGTTTCTCTTTTTTGCCAAATCCAATTCTCGGACTGCTGATAATATTGCTTGATATGTTGATAAAATTCTCTGGACAATCCGCCGATGGCTTGTTTGTTGCCAATATCTGTTTGACCCAAACCTCCTGAAGTCAATCCACCGATACGGCCACTGGGTTCAATTAGAACTACTTTTTTACCCATCCTGGAGCCCTGTATTGCAGCAGAAATTCCTGCAGAAGTAGCGCCATAAACCACAAGATCAAATGTTGATGCAGCTTGGACTTTGAACATGTCCAAGCCAAATGCATCGTTCGATTGGATTGAAAACTGGTTGTGCTGCATGGAGATGGGCAGAACCCCTCCTCCATGCGCATTGATGGGCTCTCCGCGTGAATCATTCCATAATTTACCAGGAAGAATTTTCGTCTTGGATCCCATATCCTGGGCCTGCAAAAAACCCACATTAAAAAAGATTATCAGCAGTATTAAATGTTTCATGTCCATGCCATTGAGATTCAAAGTAAACGATTTTCTAATTAGGTGTATGTCTCTGTGGTTGGTATATTTGTGATTCAACCAAATGAAAAATTATTTTATGCAGAAAATTTTGATTGCCTGCCTGCTGAGCATCTCAACCGTAGGGATGGCCCAAGAGGATACCACAGAAACGTTTGATTATAGTAAATTCGGTGATGTACAAGGTGTCAAGCGCTATTGTACGCAAAAAGTACTCAATCAGACGCCTCAGCGCATAATTCATCTTGGCTATGAATCCACAGGAAGTTTTCAAATGCCAGGCGTGCCCTTAAGCTCCATGTTGCCCGCCATGCAAGACTTTAGTGTGAACAGGGTTTCAGCCATCCGCGCTCAGGTAAACATTCCAGTTGTGTCTACCAATAAAATCATCTGGCAATTGGGGGCCAATTATTGGGGCAGTAATGTTAACCTTGAAAAACCGGGAACAAACCTTTTTGCAAAAGAGCTGAACAATACCCCAATGACCAGTGCGGGTATCAATACCACCATTTTAAAGCCATTGAATGAAAAGAATTTTCTGATCTTTCAAGCCAGTGTCGACGCCAATGGTGTTTTCAAAAGCATGGGTGATATCAATGGAAAGTCCCTTACGTTAAGTGCTACAGCGATTTATGGATGGAAGACTTCCGAAAAGAACATGATTGGAACGGGTATTGCCCGTACATACCGTGCAGGACAGCTCATCCATGTTCCAGTACTGTTTTGGAACAAAACCTTTAATGACAGATGGGGTATGGAATTGCTGTTGCCAGCCAAAGGGCATTTGAGGTATAATTTTTCTACTTCAAATATGCTTCAAGCAGGCTTTGAGCTTGAAGGCAACCAGTTTTCAATGAGATTACCCAACAGCCAAAATGGAACGGTGTTCATTCAAAGGGGCGAATTCAAACCAAGGATCATGTGGGACAAGAAAATCAGTGGATTCATTTGGTTCAATGTTCAGGCAGGTCTTCGTTACAATTATAGGTTTGATGTGATGAACCAATATGATGCAAAGAAAGACAACCAACGCTATTTTACCAGCAAGCTTGGTAACCCGATGTTCTTCAACTTCAGCCTGAACTTCGTATCACCTTAAGCGGTAAATCGCAATAACAAAAAAGCCCCATTTAAAATGGGGCTTTTTTTATGCATTAACGAATGCATGATATGCTATTTGGCAACCTGCCTTGTCCAGGTATCTGTTCTTCCAATCAAAGAAACGCCAATGAATCCCCTGACTTCAAGGCTATTGGATTTGTCCAGTTTCATGCTGCAAGAATAGGTATTGCCGTTTTTCGGGTCGTAAATATTCCCTTCTCCCCAGGTATTCTTTTCTTTGTATTCAAAACCCCAAACATTGATCAATCCCAGGACAGGACGTGTTCTGGTTGACTCATCAGGATGAAACTTGTCCACCTTAGGCTTACCAGTTTCAGGATCAATGGGTTCTTTTAACCAAACCACCTTGCCTTGGTATTTGTCACCATTCTTGTAAATGCGCACCATTGCGTTGCCTTCACCGGTTTTCCAAACACCTACAATGGCATCCGGATTGTCTTGTTGGCTGCGAAAGGCAGTTGTTGTAATGAGCAACATGGCAAGAGCCATTGATGCCAAAAAACTTTCTTTAACTACTGCGTAGAACTTTTGAGAAGAAATTTTGAATGTTTTCATGATCAGTTTCTAATTATGCAACAAATATAGAAAAAAACCCCCTTCTGGTTTGAAAAGGGGGATAAAAATGATCACCTATACATGAGGATGAAAGTGGAGCTGGTGGGATTCGAACCCACGTCCAAACATATTCGCCGAATGCTTTCTACATGCTTATTTTGGCATTGATTGTCAGGAAACGGCAGGAACCAAACGAACCAACTATTTCCGTAGCTGAATAGTCTTAATCAACCAGCACAGCCTATGGTTGAGGCAGCCTTATTTTTTTTGATTCAGCAGGGCGACTTGGTAAAGGCAAACCCGTCTGCCGGCTATAATGGGTGCGCTAATCTCTGATTAGGCAGCCATGGCGTAAGTGTTCTCGCCTTTT
>CANEWJ010000020.1 GCA_947442625.1 Chitinophagaceae bacterium | reverse complement strand
TGATGGATTTATCTCCTTCGCCCAACAAGGAATACATGGCAGAAGCCCCTGTGTAGGAATAGCCTGCCAATGCCGCCGGCATGGAATGCCAATGGTTGAGGGATCGGATGGTGATCTCCCTGTGGGCAGGATTTTTCATGTCCAGCAAGCGGTAGGGATAGATGGCCAGCAGATGAGAATAATGCCGGTGGGATGAGGTCAGTTCAACATTCCGGCCAATCATAAAACCCTTGTCACTGGTCTGCAATGGGGTAAGGCGCTGGAGCACTTCGCTCCATTTTGTTTTGTCGGGATCATTGAGTTTTAGCAGCTGGTCCACATGCAACAGCGTTTGCAATCCCCAGATCAGACCAGACAAGGAATAGTGCGCATCTTCTGCATCGGCATACTCGGGAGAATGGGATTTGACAAGGTGGTATATCCCGTTTTCATCCTTGTACAGCAGGTGCATGAGGTAATTCACCGATCGCTTCAAGAGTGGGTAGATCTTGTCTTTCAGTGTTTCCTTGTCACCACTGTACTGATAGTAGCGATAGTAATAGAGCATGGTCCAGACCAGGTTTCCAGGTTCAAACTGGCCTTTCCGAAGATCGTCTTGGTTCAATGGTGCATGCAGATCGAATGAGGTGATTCTTCCAATAGCAGCTGCATCATTGCGCCATTTTTCAGGGACATTGTTGATGAGCGTTTGTTTGTTTTTGTTCAGCAAATCAAACATGGGCTTTGTCAATTCCAGGTGATTTGACGCATAAAGGGGTGAATAAGTGAGCTGCTGGTTGAGGTTCCACCAGATGCCGGGCCAGGGGGTTTTGGAAGTAAACCAGGGACCCATCAGGTCCAGCATGGGCTTGTCTTCTCTTGTAGCAGAAGCCAACTTGTACAACTGAAGCCAGTAGTAGGTTTCAACCCTTTTGTCCGGGATGGAAATAAAGCTTTTTTTGAAATAGGCATTCCACCAATTGCTGTGTTTTGCCATCACCATATCAAAAGGTTTTGACTGAAAACGCTTGATGGCAGCGATGGCCTCAGGCCTGGCTTTCCCTGTTTCATCTTCACTGTATCCAACGGCCACATCAATCACATGCTTTTCTTTGATGGCACCATGTTTCCAAACTGTTGCATATTCACCTTTTGCGAGCAAGGGCTGGTAACAAATACCATAACCTGCAGAATCCTTCATGACAAAATCAGGATTGGCTTGGTATTTGTACAATTTGTTATCACCCCTGCCAAAGGAAATGCGTGGGCTGATGCTCTGCGCTGCAACCCATTCGCAAAATATTTTTTCGCCTCCCAGCTCTGATGCTTCAATATGGATGATGTCCTCTCCTGTTGGTACAAAGAAAAAAAGTTCCACCCTTCCACGGGTAGTATTGACATGCCCCTTGGCAAAGGCATTGTAGATATCCAGGTAAATTTGGGCCCCCAGTATTTTTCCTTCTGTCCTGATCGCCATTTTGCCAATCGGCAGTCTTGGACGGGAAACAAGTTGTTGGGTGAAGATGCTGTCGGGGTAATGCGGACGAAGGTCTGTAACATCGGAACGGCCAACGTCGAACCTGATGGCTTTATCCCCCTCGCGGTAAGCATTCACACCAAGCCTGCCATTGCCTGCAATGATGCCGTCATAAAAATCCGAACCAAGGCTGTCCCAGTAGAGCCGGGTGTTCTTCATGTAGTTGCTCCATTCGGTGGTATCGATGGGTTGTGCATCGGTAGCAATGGACATCAACAATATGGAAAAGGAGAGCAGGAATTTCATGATGCCAAGTTATTAAAAAACAACGAGGGAAAGTAATGCTACAATCCCTCGTTGCTATTTTGAATGCTGGAGTTTTGATAGGCGGCTATTCCTTCACCGTTGTGGTGATGGAAGGTGCCGCTTTTTCCCACTCGCTTCTGTTGAGTTTTTTCACTGCAGGCGTGATCTCATCTCCATTGTCTCCATTGTACAACCTTCCGTTTTTCATGACATATTTGATGGTATTGGTGTTGCGGATGTTTTCCAGTGGATTCTTGTCAAGGATGATCAGGTCAGCAAGTTTGCCTGCTTCGATGCTGCCAAGGTCTTTGTCCAAGCCCAATGCCTCAGCACCCTGAATGGTGGACACTTTCAAGGCATCAATGGTTCTCATGCCGCCACTTTGCATGGCCCATACTTCCCAATGAAAACCAAGCCCCTGTAACTGGCCATGGGAGCCGATGCCAGCTATACCGCCTTTTTCAACAATGGACTTCATGCTCTGTGCATGTTTCTGGAACACATGCTCCTCAGGAAGAAACCATGTTGCCCTACGCCTCGACTTTGCAGCCAGCTCTTCGTAGGGGGGTAAAGAATTGGAGTTTTTTGTTGCTGTAGGGATTGTCAGTTTCGTAATAATAATTCTCTGCCCAAGGCCCGCCATAAGAGACCAACAAGGTAGGCGTTACCGCCATCTTCGCATCAGCCACAACCTTGGTCACGTCCTTGTATAAAGGAAAGATCGGAATAGAATGTTCATGCCCCGGATAGCCATCCAAAAGGTGGGTCATGTTCAATTTAAAATCCAATCCACCTTCGGTGGTGGGCATGAGTTTTTGGTTCTTGGATGCATTGATGATCCACTGCCTGGCCTGCCTGTTGCCAGTGAGGTACATTTTGATATACTGTGTGTTATAATATTTACTGTATTGCTTGAGCACATTCTCTGCCTGTGCAGAATCCTTGATGTTGTATGCCCAATACCCCACGCCAGGGCCCGTTGAATACACACGGGGGCCCACCATCTGACCGGCTTCAACCATGTCTGCATAGGTCAACACATCTGTGGTGGCCGTCTGTGGGTCACGGGTGGTGGTAACGCCATAAGCCAGGTTGGCAGCATAGATCCAAACCTGGTTCTTGTGGATTCCCCAGCTGGGCCACATGTGCGAGTGCACATCCACAAAACCCGGTATCACTGTTTTACTGGCAACATCAATCACCTTGGCGCCTTTTGGTGCGGCTTTGTTTTTGGCCACCAATTTGATGCGGTTGTTCACGATCAATACATCCCCTTTGGCAATGACCTCATCGCCTTTCATGGTGATGATGCGTGCACCTTTGAGCAGGATGGTTGACGATGGATTGTCTTTTGCATAATAGACCTTGATCCAGGTTTCCTCAGGCGAATATTTTGGATCTTCTTTTTTTACCATGGATTTCTTCGAACTGTCGGCCGTTGATTTCTTGGTGGTATCTGTAAGTGCTTTGAGATCTGCCAATTTCTTGGCAGCCTTCAGGCTGTCGTCCAGGTTATCGGATTGCATGAGATCGTATACAAAATGGGCTGCACCCAGGCTGTAGTGAATCTTCTCTCCATTGGCAGACCAGGCCGGGAACTCACCCCCGATCTCGGTCAGTTTCTTGCTCGGAAATTCAGCACTGCTGGCATCTGCAACGGAAATGGAAATCATTTTTCCGGTTGATGGAATGGTGACAGCATAGATATTGTTGTTGACCTTGGCAATGGCTTTTTCGCCTTTGGGCGAAAGCCAGATTTCGCTGGCAGGGGATGCAGGATTGTTTTCCCTGCTGTCTTCTGTTGTTAATTCCTGCGGAACGATACAAGGATCTACCATGGGTTTGCCCTTGTACATCGCGATGGAACCATAGGTGGTGATGCCACTGATCTTGGCATGTACTTTTTGATCGGTGCCATCCCATTTGATGGAAATCAGGCTGCCGCCGGCATTCATGTAAATACGCTCGTCATTGATGGAAAAATGAGGATTATAACGGCCATTGGCCCGGTCAATGATATTTTCAGTTCCGCCTTCTGCATCCATCCAGCAAAGCAGGTCTTCTGCATCATCATATCCCGGATCGAATGCATCCCTGAATTTTTGCTTCGGCGCATGCACATATACAATCCTGTTGCCAGACAAATTAAATCTTGGCGATGAATAAAGGCCTGGAACAGTTGTCAGTGTTTTTGCATTTCCTCCAGTCACATCCACAGAAACAATGTTGCCGCCGTTGGGGGCCCAGGTACTGAAAACAATTTTTTTACCATCAGGGCTCCATGAAGGCTGGGCTTCTGTGAAATCATTCGAGGTCAAGCGCTTGGGCGTACCGCCGGGATAATCCATCACGTACAACCTATTCAAAACAGTAAAGGCTAAATGCTTGCCATCAGGAGAAGGAACAGCATCGCGGATCTGACTGGCCATGGCAGCAGTGGTATCCTTGATGGGATACTTGAAAAGCACCTCAGGTCCCAGTTCCAGCTTGCCATCCACTTCGTATGGGATTTCAGTATAGCTGCCATTGCTGATATCAATCCTGTTGATTTTTCCTCCAAAAGAAGCCAGGAGATGTTTATCGTCTGGTGTGAAAGTCATGGCGGGCAAAACTCCTGATACGGCAATCGATTCCTGGTCATCCCTTTGCACAGGGTAGGCCAGCCAGCGTTCATCACCAGTTTTGAGGTCGCGGATTACCAGTCCTGTCTTGTCTTCAAAACGCGTACCATAAACCAGCCATTTGCCATCACCAGAAAGCACTGGGGTGAAGGCAGATCCATAGCGGGACGTGAGTTTGGTGGTGCGGGCATTGGTTCTGTCATACACGCCAATTTCATATTGTGGAAGTTGTGCATTGTAGTTCCACGAACCAGTGCGGAAAGAATAGTAGATCAGTTTTCCATCATGGCTGATGGCTGGGTCGATGGTTTTGAGGGTAGCAGGCTCATCAATGAGTTGTGTTCCTGCGCCGCCATCCATGTGAATCATGTAGAGTTTATTGACCCTTCTTCCCTTGGAATAAACAATGTATTTGCCATCGGGTGTCCAGTCTGCAGAAGGGAAATTCTGGTTGATTTCCTTGGTAAGCTGAACCGTATCTTTTTTCTCGGTATCAATATACCACAGGTTTTCTGCACCACTTTTGTCAGATACAAAAAGTATTTTTTTGCCATCGGGGCTGTAGCGGGGATGCTGGTCAAATGCCAGTCCGCGGGTAAGCTGGGTGGCCTTTCCGCCTTCGGCGGAAATGGAATAGAGATCGCCCAACATGTCAAAAATGATGGTCTTGCCGTCCGGACTGATGTCTACGGAAGTCTAGGTACCCTCATTGGTATTCAGGTCCATCATCCTGCTCGCTTTCAACGGCAGGTTTTTGTAGCGGGTAAAAGCAGTGTCTTTTTGTGCAACGGTTGTCGACGCCAGGCAAGCAACAGACAACAAAGAGAGAAGGAGCCTTAATGATTTCATGTGTGAAAATTTGGAAACCAAAAGTACCGAAAAAGCATCAGTTCCCTTCACACCAGGCATCAACCAGATGATCAAGAAGATTCATCCTGACGTGTAATATTCTGATGATTTCAACTTGATTGTGATGTAGTTTGTAAAAAATTAAATGTGATTTTACCTTGGAGGCTCGGTATCCTGCCCTGATTTTTTCGTATTGGATACCCAAGTATGGGTTTTTTACAATGAATTGAATTTCATCAACAATGAGCTGGTAGTAGCGATCAGCCTGTTGTTCTGTCCATGTTTTTTTGGTAAATGCCCAGATATCTTCGAGATCCCTTACAGCAGCTTTGGTAATTTTAAACCCTGCAGTCATGAAGTTTTTTGCTTTAGTTTTTTCAGGTGTGCCTTGGGATCAAAATCACTAAAAAATCCACTTTTCTCTCCACTTGCAAGGGCCTTGTTGAGGGCTTTATTTTGTACCTCCTCTGCTTCCATCATCCTTAGGGCGGTCCTTACAACCTCACTCGCAGAGCTAAAACGTCCTGAATCAACCTGTTGCTGAATAAACTGCTCAAAATGATCGCCCAGTAGCATTGAGGTATTTTTTCCCATGGAAATATTTTCCATAAATATACCAAGTTTTGATATTTTATTCAATCCATTAATCTTTAAAGGTTGAAGATAGACAGCCCCTGATGACAGGAAAAGGTGAATTTCACCTCTTTCATTGTTTTTTTCACCAAGTTGGTTATTTTAGATTCAAACAAGTAAACCATGAAAATTATCAAGCATTTGCTTTGCGCCATACTGTTGTTGACGGGTACGGTGATCAGCGCGCAGGAAAAAGCCTATTATCCTGACCCCAACCCCGCCATCCAACAAAGATTGGAAGAATGGCAGGACCTGAAATTTGGTTTGCTCATGCACTGGGGACCTTACAGCCAATGGGGTGTGGTGGAAAGCTGGAGCATTTGCCCTGAAGATGTGGGTTGGGCGATTGATGCCTGGAAAAAAGGAGTAGCAACAGAATACAACGACTATGTGAAAAAGTATGAAGCATTAAAAAATACCTTCAACCCTACAAAATTTGCCCCGGAAAAATGGGCGGCTGCAGCAAAAGAGGCCGGCATGAAATACATGGTGTTCACCACAAAACACCATGATGGATTCAGCATGTTCGACAGCAAGTATACCGACTATAAGATCACGGACAAGGGAACTCCTTTTTCAAGCAATCCAAGGAGCAATATTGCCAAGGAAGTCTTCAGTGCTTTTCGCAACCAGAATTTCTGGATTGGCGCTTATTTCTCAAAGCCCGATTGGCATTCTGATTACTACTGGTGGAAGCGTTTCCCAGCCAGTGACCGCAATCCAAACTACTCCATCAGGAAACATCCAGAACAATGGAAGAAGTTCGAGGAATTCACCCATAACCAGATCAATGAACTCATGACGGACTATGGCAACATCGATATCCTTTGGCTGGATGGCGGCTGGGTGCGCAAAAAAACTGACGAGGAGATCAAAACCGAATTGCTGGAAATCTATGACAATTCGAGGGTGGCAAGAAACCCACAAAGCCAGGACATCAACATGGCAGAGATTGTCAGAAAATCAAGGCTCAAACAACCCAAGCTGATTGTGGTTGACAGGGCTGTTCCGGGTGAACACCAGAACTACCTGACACCAGAACAACATATCCCAGAAACCGGATTGCCTTATCCATGGGAAACCTGCATGACGATGGCGGGATCCTGGAGCCATACACCGAACGACAAATACAAACCAACCAATGAGCTGGTGGAAAAGCTGGTTGACATCGTGAGCAAGGGAGGCAATTTTCTGTTGAACATCGGCCCTGATCCCAATGGAGAGCTGGACGCTGATGCCTATGATCGTTTGAAGGGAATCGGTGATTGGATGAAAGTCAATGGAGAAGGCATCTATGGCAGCAGGATGAACAAGGCCTTCAATGAAGGCGAGAACATCCGCTTCACCAAATCCAAGGATGGCAATACACAGTATATTTTCCTCTTTGATTTTCCTGCTGAAGGCAAGATCAATATCAGCAAGATTGACATTTCTGAAAAAGCAACCATTACCCTCCTTGGTGGAAAGAAGAACCTGAAATGGAAAAAGACCCCAACAGGATATGAAATCATGGTTCCTGCAGAACTCAAGTCCACAACAGACCATGTGTGGACATTGAAAATTTCAGCAACAAAATAACAATGCCTACTGCGCAGCCTTGACAGCCTTATACACCGCAGGCAGCGCTGCTCTCAAGCGCTCATAGGTTGCTTCAGAAATATTCTTATCATCAAAAGGGGTGAACAGCACAAATGGCTTGTTTGCCCCTTCTTGTCTTCCATACTTGTAGGCATAGGTGAACCAGCCATCTGACTGGAGTTGCACTTCAGCCAAGGACTTGTTGGGGACGGTGATGAAGAATTTGTTGGGCTGTTTTACCGAAGGATTCCCCAGGGAAAGTTTTCTCATTTCAATATAGGCTTCCTTTGCCGTCTCAACCGCAGGGTCAATCAACTCCACATGCTTTGCCAGCACGGACCGATAGGCGTACTGCCCATTGAATTTCATGTTGTACAACTCATTCAATACATTTCTGATGGTGTCGCGCATAAAAGGATAATGGGTGCAACCAAGGATCAGGGTATTCATGGGTGTGGTTATGCCCTGTGAACGCATTTTTTCAATCAGGCTGACCAGGTGGTACCGAACGTAGTTCTCCGGGTCGTTGAGCTGGATGTCCAGGCATTTGCCCTTGTCATCATATTCGCATAACAGCTTGTTGTTCTCTTTGTTGAACTTGTACACGTTTAACAGCGCCGTATCAATCTTGTATTTGAGGTTGTTGACAGAAGGACCCTTATAATCTTTTCTATAGGCACTTGCAGTATCAACATAAAAACTGTAGTCGCGATCTATGGCATCTGCCAGTCCGAATCCACCCTGGCTGACAATCACTGGCGTGGCCATTCCCATGGATGCTGCAAGTGTCCTGATGGCCTTGGGATAACCGTCTGAAGCAACGGTACCTGCTGTTGCAAATACCCCGATAGCCCCTTTTTCATGGGTAGACTGATAAGCCAAAGCTGCCTTTACTCCAGCATTGATGACCCCAACCACCGGTGCCTTGGTGCCATTGGTTTTTACAAACTGTTTTACCTCATCAAGAGCAAAGGCCGTTGCGGTATTGCAGGCAAGTACCAACATTTTTACGCTTTGTTTTGGGGCCGCAACTGTATTGATCCTGGTAATATCATATTGTTGCTTGAGTAGAAAATCCATGTTCTTTACCACATGCTCCTGCAGGAGTTTTGTCTTGTTTTCAGCAGCATAGTTTCCATAAGGCATGTTGGCCTGGTCTGCGAGGTATTGAAAATATTCTTTGTCAAAATCGGGTTTGCCATCGGCGCCGGGTTTACCGGTAATATTGTTGAAGGCATCCAGGGTAAGCATGGCTTCCAGAACCGTCAATCCCCCTGTTCCAGAATCGAAAACCCCAATGGGCAAATTATTTTTAGTTTTTTCTTGTGCAGTCAAGACACTACAAACGGCGAGAAGCAATAAACAAATTACCGGAAGTTTCACAAGCCTCATGATCTTGAATGGTTTATTTAACTGCATTTCTGTCATTTATTGATAAAATTAACCCGTTTTCAATGGAAATTGACAAACCTATCGCAATTTTGTGCGCCATTCGGAATTACCAGATATTAAGTAACTTCAAAAGAAAACAATGAGAAATTCTATCGTTATCCTTTCCTTTACCATATTGTCACTTGCTTGTTCTAACAACACCCAAAAAACTGCTGTTGAAAACAAGCCGGCAGCAATGGAATCTACCATGGAAAACCACAGCCAGTTTACGCCAGAAATGGTGGTCAATACAACTGATTTTGCCTGTGGAATGCCCGTCTCTGCCGGAATCAGCGATACCTGCCATTATGAAGACAAGGCCTATGGTTTTTGCTCTGCAGAATGCAAGGCTGAATTCCAAAAAGAGCCTGCAAAATACCTGGCCTCAAAACAGTAATCAATACAGAAAAATAAATATTTATGTCAATTGTTAAAGCTTACGGAGCATCCAGTAGCCAATCTCCTATTGAACCACTGAACATCCAAAGAAGAGACCTTCGCCCAAATGATGTTCAGGTGGAAATTCTTTACTGTGGCATCTGTCACAGCGACATCCATACAGCAAGAGGTGAGTGGGCTGGCACCGTTTATCCTGTGGTTCCAGGTCATGAAATCGTGGGAAAAGTAAAAGCAATTGGTCCTACAGTAACCCAATTCACTGTTGGACAAATAGTAGGAGTAGGTGTGATGGTGGACAGCTGCCGTACCTGTAAAAACTGCAAGAGCAACCATGAGCAATATTGTGAAGAAGGAATGACCGGAACCTATAATGCACCGGAAAGGGATGGTTCAGGCATGCTCACCATGGGTGGATATGCTGCTGAAATTGTAACAGATGAAAACTATGTGTTGCGGATCAAGGGCGAGGAAAACCTTGCAGGCATTGCTCCGCTGCTTTGTGCTGGCATAACTACTTATTCTCCGCTGAGGTTTGCGGGTGTTAAGGCAGGAATGAAAGTGGCTGTGGTTGGATTGGGTGGTCTGGGCCACATGGCGGTAAAATTTGCTGTGGCATTTGGTGCGGAAGTTACCGTTATCAGCACATCAGCATCCAAGGTTCAGGAAGCCTCCAAACTGGGCGCACATCATTTTATCCTGGCCAAGGATCCGGCAGTACTCAATGACCATGCATCCTCTTTTGATATTGTGCTGGATGCCATTTCAGCCGACCATGATTATACCCAATACCTCAATTTATTGGCGCTCAATGGAAAGCTGCTGGTGGTAGGCTTGCCCGAACACCAGCCAAAAGTTTCTCCTTTTGCCCTGATCAAGAACAGGCGAAGCATCATTGGTTCTATGATTGGCAGCATCAAGGAAACCCAAGAAATGCTTGATTTCTGCCATGAACACAGCATTTTTGCAGCAATTGAGACCATTGCCATCTCCCAAATCAATGAGGCGTATGAGCGGATGATCAAGGGTGATATCAAATACAGGTTCGTCATTGACATGTCAACCATCTAACATGCCCAACCTCAACAGAAGAAATTTTCTCACAGCCCTTCCAGCCATCACTTTGGTAAGGGTTCCTTTTTATGAAGACATCCCATCGAAAAAAGGAAATCGCTTTCGCTTGAGCCTGAACGCATATTCTTTCAATGATATGCTGATGAAGAAAAAAATCAGCAAGGATGAATTGCTAGAATTCTGCGCCAATACTGGTTTTGATGCTGTTGACATGACAGGATATTATTTTTCATCTTATCCTGAAACACCATCTGATGAAGATATTTATGCGTTCAAAAGAAGGGCACATGCTTTGGGAATTGAAATCAGTGGCACGGGTGTGAGAAATGAATTTTCCTACAGTGATGCCATCTCCTTCAATAAGGAAATGGATACCGTCATGCGCTGGATAGAGGTTGCTGCAAAGATGGGGGCGCCTGTACTGCGCATTTTTACAGCCAAGCAGTACAGTACCGGTGATGAAAGGAAAAGGGTGAATGCGCGTATTGTGCATGCATTGGACAAATGCCTCGAAAAGGCAAAATCCTATGGCGTAATACTGGGCATACAAAACCACAATGACTTCCTGAGAACGGCTGATGAATGTCATGAACTGATAGGGTCCCTCAACAGCCAATGGCTGGGATTGGTGGTGGATACTGGTAATTTCATTGCCGCAGACCCTTACGAAGAGATCCGAAAAGCAATGCCGCTGGCCGTAAACTGGCAGGTAAAAGAAAAACTATTGATCAATGGGGTTCAAACGCCCATGGACCTCAAGCGGCTCAGCTCAATCATCCAATCTTCTGATTACAAGGGCAATGTTCCTATAGAAACCCTGGGTATGAATGACCCCTTGAACGAGGTTCCGGTTTTCTATGACAAGGTCAAAAAACATCTTTTGGGGTGAGCGCTGCTCAAATTCCCTTATCTTTTGTTAAATTGAATTGCTGACTTGCATTTGATTGGAACACCGCCTATTTTCAAGGACCAATTATGCTTTTTCGCACTATATTTTTTTACACATTGCTCCTGTTTGTCTGCTGCTTTCAACATGCAGTTGCCCAGGAGAATCTGCTCCCAAAATGTGGATCAGATGTGCTATTGTCCATCCTGCGCAAGGACCCCTCATTTGTACAAAACGAGAAAATTCTCAATACGGCCATCCGAAACAAAATCCTGTTCAAGAAAAATCAGCCCACTGTTGTTTATACCATCCCGGTTGTCTTTCATATTGTAAATTCCAATGCAGCGTCCATCACTGACTTGATGGTTATCAATGCCTTGAAGGAATTGAATGATGCCTTCGCTCACCTTGGTGTATATGGTGTTGACCCCTTAGGCGCCAATACCATGATTCAATTTTGTTTGGCCAGAACAGATCCCCACGGGGGCCTGACCAGTGGCATTGACAGGGTGAATTCCTATTATGAAAATGTTGATGTAGACCTTGAAAGCGATAAACTGGGCTACCTGACCAACTGGGATCCTTCCAAATATGCCAATATTTGGGTGGTCAATTCAATACAAGGAGAAATCCCACCGAGCCCATTCAATTGCGGCGTTTGGACAAGATCAGGATATGGCGGATATGCCAGTGCAGGCGTTGGTGCTGTGGTCAGCAGCCTAAGCACCCCATTGGTTGCGCACGAGATGGGGCATTATCTTTCCCTCTTGCATACATTTCAGGGAACCAATTGCATCAACAATGATTGTTCTACCGATGGAGACCTGGTCTGCGATACGCCTCCAGACAGGAGTACGGCAAGCTCCAATTGTGGGAGCCCGGAGAATTCCTGTAAAACAGATACCATTTCAGGTCCTTTTACAACGGATGTTCCCGACAATATCTCGAATTTCATGGACTATGGCAGCCCCTGCCCGACAGTCTTTACACAGGGTCAGGCCGACAGGATGCGTGCATTCCTGGAGTCTTTCAACGGGGGCAGCCTTATTGCGAGCAACAGGTGCAACATCCCTTGCACAGAAAATATTCAAACCAGTTTTGACTGGAACACGAACCCACATCCCATCATTGGAGACCTGGTTCAATTCAACAACAGCAGTACCGGTGCTGCGAATTACAAATGGTATGTGAATGGGGTATTGGTGGACAGTGTTTTTGCATTGAAATATACATTTCCACTGGCAGGAAAATATGAGGTAAAACTAAAGGCATACAATGCAGACAGCTCCTGCTTTGGGTCCTACGTTGGCAATGTAATTGTGGATTGCGGTGTTGCTTCAAGGTTTTCGCCAGACAAAAGAATCATTGCTTCAGAAACCAGTATCTACAGCGATACGGTTAGGTTTGTGAACAAGTCTTATGGTGCCACAGCTTTCAAATGGTTTGTGAGTGATCACACTGGCGGCAACATCACCATGGTCAGTACAGACAAAGACCTTGCTGTGATGTTTCCAAGAGCAGGGTTTTACCGCGTCAGTCTTGAATCTACCAAAG
This sequence comes from Chitinophagaceae bacterium, assembly GCA_947442625.1. GTDB lineage: Bacteria > Bacteroidota > Bacteroidia > Chitinophagales > Chitinophagaceae > Pollutibacter. The sequence continues at coordinate 14,011 of CANEWJ010000020.1, read as the reverse complement.
GAACCTGCACAGAAATGTCCAGGACCTATACGATGAATGTATTGGACCCCAAGCCAGATGGGATACTCTCCATTTATGATGTGGATTGTTACAAAAATGATAGCATCAGGATTGTTTTCGGCATTTATAATGCCGGATTCGATACCATCCCAGCCAACATGCCTGTAACATTTTATGACAGGGACCCTGTGCTTCCAGGAGCACAGCAACTCAAGAATACCTTTGTAACGGACAAGCCAATTCTTGGAAGATGTGGTTTCACCTATACCCATATCATCGCAGCCAACAGGGCAAAACTGGATACGGTATTCGCTGTTTTTGATGCGCAAGACACCCTCCTTGAATTGAGCAACGCCAACAACAAGGCCAGCAGGAGAAATTTCCAGTTCAGGATTACGGTTTCGCCATCTGATACCACTGTATACACCAATGGTGATGTACAGTTAACAATGAAAAGCACTGGAGACAGTGCCACCAACATCAAGTGGACTGGCAGGGCAACAGCGAATTGTGCCAACTGCATGGATCCCATATTCAGGATCGTGGATTCTACAAGAATCAAAGGATATGCAGAAGGCGGTTTTGGATGTGCTGACTCTGCTTATGCGAATGTCAATGTATTCCCCATCGATATTTTTCTGACCACCAATGCTGTTTTTTGTTCAAAAAATGACAGCCTGGTTGCCAGCTCCATCATTTGCCTGGCCAATGGATACAGCAGTCTCAGGCAGAACATTGAAATGCGTTATTTTGATGCTGATACCCTTGCTGGCCCTGCCAACCTCCTGGGAACCGCTACCATACTGAGGACAACAGCTTTCAACAACCTCTGCCTGCTGGTTCGACACCGCATCAAAATGAGTAAAACCGGAAAAGTATTTGCCTATATCAACGGAGACCTGAGGCAATTTGAATCCAACCTTAACAACAACCGATCCAGTTATACCTATGTTCCATTCAGCATTGATGTGCCTGATGACGATATTGATGTGTTCCGCGGGGTACCTACCCAGTTAACGACAATCAATGGCGGGGAAAAGTACAAGACCCTGCTCTGGACACCCTCCAACCAGCTGAGCTGCAGCACCTGCCCCGACCCGGTGCTGAAAGGGAACTCAAACACACTGTTGAAAGTGGTTGGCTCTTCAGAATACGGCTGCAGGGATTCTGCCACCATCAAAGTGAATGTTTTCTGGCAAAAGCATTTGATTCTACCCAATGTGTTTACACCTGATGGAGACGGACTGAATGACAATTTTTATGTGATTGCCGGAAAGGATGTAAAACTGGTAAAACAGTTTCAGATTTTCAACCGTTGGGGGGAGAAAGTTTTTGAGAGAACCAATGGCAGTACCAATGACTATGCTGCTGGATGGAATGGAATGTTTAAAGGAGTCAAGGCGCCAATGGGTACCTATGTATATTTTATTGTGGTAGAATTACAGAATGGTACGAGTGAAACATACAAAGGAAATATCACACTCATCCGATAACGTGAAAAAAAGACTGACCATATTGTCCTTTGTTTTTCTTGCACTGCAGGCCCATGCACAGGACCCCCATTTCTCGCAATTCTTTTCATCACCCTTGACCCTGAACCCTGCCAATACAGGCAATTTCGCAGGTTTTGCAAGGGCTTCAGTAAACTACAGGAACCAATGGCCTGCCTTTGGCAATGCATACACCACTTCAACAGCTTCCATTGATGGTGCTGTGTTCAAGAAACTCATTCCTGAAGGTGACCGGTTGAACCTTGGCCTGTTGATGCTGTCTGACCAGTCGGGCAATGGTATCCTGAAAGAAAACCACCTGGGTCTTTCTGCCGCTTATACAAAAGGGCTTGACAGGGTGGGCAATCATTCCATCACTGCAGGATTTCAGGGAAGTTTCAGCAGCATGGGCTTTGACCAGAACAAAGCCAATTTTGAAGATGAAATATCTGCCAGCGGTTTCACATTGCCCTCTTCAGAAGTTTTGCTTTCGCGTGATCTTGGAAGGCAATATCTTGATATGCATGCAGGTCTGCTGTACAAAGGTTCTTTTTCTGAGAACGATCTCTTTTATGCAGGGGCATCTGTCTATCACCTGAACACACCTTCACTGGGATTTTCATCGCCCAATTATTTTATACAGCGCAGGTACAATGTGCATGGTGGTGGCTATATCGGGCTCGGTTATGCTACTACGGTTCATGCCAGTTTTCAGTACCAGCAGCATTTTAATTACAAGGAATTTGTGTTCGGAGGAGCCATCAGCCAGCTGTTGGTTGATAAACAAAAAACCTATACAGAGCTCTATGCGGGAGCATGGATCAGAAACAACGATGCCATCATCCCTTATCTGGGCATTGAATGGAACAGCCTCAGGGCAGGTTTCTCCTATGACATCAATTATTCAAAACGCAAAGCTGCTTCTGCCTTGTACCAAAGCGCAGAAATCTCCCTTAACTGGATCTTCAATATGGAAGATGGTAGATTGACAGTGAAATGTCCGAAGTTTTAGGTCAATGCTGCTTCAGAAATTTCTTAAAATAGGTTTTCTCATTGTTTGTCACCCGGAGCAGGTAAATGCCATCAGCAGCATTCCCCAGTTCCACTGCATGTGATTTTGTTCCAGCATTGGTGTTGAACTGAACACCATTGTAGATCGTATGCCCTGATATGGAGATGATATCAAACTTCAATTTTCCAGCTTCCGGATTGAGTTTCAATTCTACCTTGTTCTTTACAGGATTTTGGATCAGTGTCAATCCAATGCGACTTGGCTCGTACGTGTTCACTGCCGTGGTTCCTGATGAGGGCAAGAGGTAACGGCTGAGCACCGGGATATGGTCTGCAGTTGTAGTGGCATAGTTGGCAATCCAATCGTTTACTTCCCTGATCAACCGCACAGAACCATTGATATAGTCTGCCTCTAGTTCATTGGAGATGATGACATGATCAATGAAATCATTATACCCAATCATTGAGTTGTGCCCGGTATTGCTCAGGATCATGCTGATGGCCTTGTACCGGTCTGCATCAGTCGAATCCTTGACAATGTCATCATAAGAAGAAAGTGCAGGATTGACACCCTCAGAAATTGTAGAATCAAGGTCGTCGTTATAATCTCCAAGGATGATGACATTGGCAGCATTGAAACTGGCATCAAGGGTGTCTTTCAACTCTTTGGCGCCATCTTTTCTTCTCAAATGATCAGAAGCGGTGCTCCCAGACTTTCCATGCACAAGGATAAAGTTCATTTTTTTGGTAGCCGTTCCATTCACAACATCTGCCTGCAACAAGAAGGGAACACGTCCGCTGGCCCAGTTGGAATTGGCGGCAGTGCTGGATTTCAGGAGTCCTCTTGCTGTTGGGTTGGTGATGACTGATTTTCTGTAGGCAAAAGCAATCTTCTGACCAGGCGCATAGCTTCCGCTCGAAGTATTGGCTGCATTAGAACAATAATCGGAAACTATAAAGCCATAGCCGGCAGATGATTCAATGAGTGTTTTGAAACGGTTGATGTCTACCACTTCTGAAAATGCATAGATATCAGCATCCAGGCTGTCCATAACGCGTTTGATGTTGGCCTGGGCCAGGTCATCATTGGTGGGTCCCTGACCGGCTGCTGTGCTGCCAAACCATAGGATATTCCAGTTGACCACATCAAGTGTTGCATTCTTTGCATAGGTATTTCCTGAGAGATCATAATAGGCGGTGGTTGAGCCCATGGCACTGAAAGCAATCCTTCCCACGGCAAAAGATTTATCTGTTGTGGGCATGTACCTGACATGAATGGTTTTAGATCCACCGACCAACTGCGCAACAGTGAAGCTGATGCTGCTGGAGAAAGCAATATTGTCTTTGGAAACCTGGAAAAGCGTTGGAGCAGTGATCATTAGGTCTGCACTGGCATTCATCACCTGGAAACGAATGGGTTTGGAAACTGTTGGAGTACCCGATACACTGTTGTCAAACTGGCTCAGGGTTGGTGCCTCAAGAAATACTTTTGCAACAGGGGCTGTAGTCCTGTTTTTGATTTGCACATCATCCAACGAAACCCTTGCAGCACCAAGCGAAGGGGAGGATGTATATTTAAAAGCAATATAGGTTGATCCGGATTTGAAGGTTGCAAGGTTGATATCACCTACCATGGTCCATTTATCGCTGTTCGGCAAGGGTAATATTGCGTCAACAGCAGTCCATGCAGCTGCCCCCGGTGCGGGCCTGGAAGCCTGGTTGCTGGCCACCAATAGTTGAATTTGAGGCCCGGAAAATTTTGTCCTTTCGCTAAACGAAAGAATGGGAAACTGAAAAAGACTAAGGTCAAGTGCCGGAGAAATCAACCAGTCTTCGTTGTCTACCGCGCCAGTGCTTGAAACAAAGCCGTTGACCTGAACACCATTGGTATTGGCATTGCCAAATATGCTGCAAGCCCATACGCTATCACCCTTTACACTGATTTGAGACCAGCCTGAGGGGAGGCCTCCGGCACAATTGTTGAAATCGAATGAAAACTCAGGGGCTGTGGAAGTGGTAAAACTCCATGTGGCATTGCCTGAAAATCCAGCAAATTTATTGCCTGCAACATCAGCAAAAGCAGTGTTGGGAACCTCAACATAATATTTGGTTGAAAGGGCCAGACCGGTAACTGCAATACTTGCAGCAGCACCTGAAACCGCAACAGCTGCGGTAGAAACATCAAAGCTGCTCACAAGGCTATTGTCGGCAAATTTTTTCAGCGTTATGATGCCCGTTCCTTTTGCAATGGGTTCAGAGAAATTGAGCACCAGGCTTGTACTTGTATTGATGCCAGTTGTATTGTTCGCAGGGCTCAAGGAAGAGATCGATGGTGCTGTGTTGTCTGCGCCGGCACTGATCGCTTCTATCGAAAAATCATCAATGCCAAGTCCGTCATCAGCACCCGTTGCATTGAAATCAGACCAACGGAGATAAAAAGTTGCCCCGTTTCCTATGTTGAGGCCTGTGATGGTAAAATTGATGGTGGTTGCATTGGCCGCAACTGTTCCATCCAATGCCCCAACAGTTCCAGTTGTGATGGGACCTGTAAAGTCCAGCTGGTCGGCATTGATCCAGGCACCTGTTGCCAGACTTGTGGCATCCGTGCTGTATTGGAAATCGAGCCTGTCTGGCCTCGCAGTTGCACCCAGCCTCCACTGCTCTCCAACATAACTGATTTTGAGTGATGTGACCGGACCTCCGGTTGTATTGGTAAAGGCAACGCCAATCGTCGAAATCAAGCTTCCTGACTGGACCGTTCCAAGGGCCCTGTCATCAGCGGCATCAAGTCCAAAACTATAGGTATCCCCGGCATTGGAAGAACCCGTTCCGGCAGTATAGGTTGCATTGGCATTTGTACCCGTTTCCAGCAAGAGCCATCCGGAAGGAAGGGTTGACGCGGTTCCTGTTTTTGCCAGTGTATTGAAGTTTTGCGTATATGGTGTTGCAGTGAGGGATACTTGCGCTTGCAACGCATCAACAAAAAAAATCATTGTGGCAAAAAGGACATAAAAGGAGGAAGGTAAAAAACGCATGAAAAGGGGATTTATGCGAATATAGAGGGATTTTGAAAACCCTCACCCATCCATCCGTCAAGTCAGTATTAATTTTTCTAGCTCAGCCTTCAAATGATGGGCGGGAACAACTCCTGACTGCCTCCACTTCACAAAACCATTTTGGAAAATGATCAGGGTTGGAACGCCTTGAACCTGATAGTGTTGTGCAATCGATGGGTTTTTGTCCACATCGATTTTGAGGATGGTTGCATGGGAGCCAACAGTGTCTTTGAGCTCTTTCAGGATGGGGGCCATCATTTTACAGGGGCCGCACCATTCTGCAAAAAAATCAACCAGAACAGGTTTTGTACCGCCAATGATTTGACCAAACGTTGAATTATTTGACATGTTGTTTTTGTTTTTTGAACGAACCGAAAATGAGTGCGCCCATCAGGGCAAAATAGGCTGTGCTGTTGATGGGGCTGGAAGTGATCCTGCAAGTGCCTGAAATGCAGCCAATATATTTCCAATAAAGGAAACCTGAAATGGCCCCGATGATGGCACCGATGAGGTATAAAAAATTGGATTGAAGAATCGCCTTTACTTTCATCATGTGAACAATGTTTGACTCAAAATTATCAATCAAAACCAAGACCAAACATGACTTTTGTTACACAGCCTTCAAGCAGTCAAAATTCGCTTCCATCGAACCATATCAAAGGATTGCGTATCGGTAGGTTCCTGATCACTTCATCTTCAGTGGGGGCATGGTCTAGGGATTTCCAGGTATTGAACAATCCTTGATCATTCAGTGCAATGGCACCGAAAATCAAAAAAGGGTGCGCCACGGGCCAATTGTCCCAGTACATCACATCCTGCTTGAAGGTCCATTTTTTCTTGTCGGCCACAAATGGATACAGGAATCCAATACCCTTTCGGATTGTTCGGTTGTCTTCCAACGCAAATGCCCACAAGTTGTTCTGCTTGTCGGATAACAATTGACAAAGCATGACCATCGCATCAAGGTTGAACAGGGAATATCCATATGGCTTTGTTCTGGCAAGCTCCTTTGGAAAGCTGCCATCCAAGGCCATCTGGCCTGGCAAATGCAATGTTTTATAGCGTTGTCTGCATACATCCAACAAAGAATCGTTTTGGGTGAACCTTGCAAAGCCTGCAACCTGCATGGTCCAGCAGGTGCCATGGTTGTTGAGGGAGTTCATCTCATCAATGCCATATTTATGGTGCGTAACCCAGTTGAGGTATTTGTCAAACCAGGAGCGAAACTGAATATATTCAGCTGGCTTGGCCGATTTGCTTTTTTCAAGAACGATGAGGGCTTGTGACACTTCAATCATCTGGATCATGTCTATGATGCCAATTCCCCTTCCTGTATGGCGGCCCTTGATGGCCTGTGCATAGAGCAGCTGCGGATTCATCAATGATGCTGTATCAATGAACCAGGCCCTTGCATGCTTGAATGCCTGGACTGCATACCGCTCATTTTTGCTTTTAAGATAGGCTGATGCAAGTGAACCCATGACCCGGCTGAAGCGAATCATTGCCTTGCGGTGGTCGATGAAGTTGTCTGGATTGGTCATGCCGTCTTTTTGCAGGTAAGGGCTGTCTGCACTCACCGGATTGGGCCACCAATAATCCCCTTCAGAAAAAAAATCGTGTTTGCCTCCGCTGCTCCGGCTTGATGTTGAAGCAGTCACAGTAACAGGTAGTTGTTCCATTGCCCAACTTGCTTGCTTTTGAATATAGGGCTTCAAAACCTTTGTTGCCGCTGATGCGATGATGGATGAAGGGTCAGTAGTTTGTGCTGAAAGCTGGAAGGAAAATAGCGTGATATTGAGCAATAGAACAAAATACTTTGCAACTGAAGACATCATGCGTATCGTTTGTTTAAAGGAAAGTTAGCGCAATTTTGGCTTTATCAGAAAACATCATCGAAAACGTTTTCCTACTTATATACCAAGCATCTTGAATCGAACAAATGCTATCCTTATCTTTGAATTCTTCATGAGGCCATTACTGCTGACAGTTTTCTTTTTTGTTGCAACAACCTGTTGTCTACAAGGACAGTCCCTTAGTTCCATGCAACCATTGCTTGATACAGGTTATTTTGCCAGAAAGTCTGTTGAATCGATAAAAATTGATGGCCTGCTTACTGAGGACACCTGGGAAAAAGCACAAAAGGCAACCAACTTTATCCAAAATTTTCCGATTGACAGCTTGATGGCATCGGCCAAGACACAGGTGATGGTTTCCTATGATGAAAAATTTTTGTACATGGCAGCCAAGCTTTACAATTCTGTCAGCAAACAGGCTTATGTAACACCATCGCTAAAACGTGATTTCAGGGGAGAAGCCAATGATGCCATTGTCATCAGCATCGATCCATTCATGGACAGGATGAATTCATTCTCCTTTGGTGTCAATCCCTATGGGGTACAAAGGGAAGGGCTGGTTGTCAATGGCGGCGTGATCAGTGAGGACCTCAGTTTATCCTGGGACAACAAATGGTTCAGTGAAGCAAAAATGTTCGATGATTATTGGACAGTGGAAATGGCCATTCCCTTGAACACACTCCGGTTCAGGAATGGTGCAAAAAAATGGCTGGTGAATTTTTACCGCATTGACAGCCACAATGCAGAACGTGCCGGATGGGCAAGGATTCCCAACCAATTTGCCATGATTTCACTGGCCTTTTCAAAGCCGTTGGAATTTGAAACACCCATCACAAAAAAAGGGCAGAACATTTCTTTGATTCCCTATTTATCTCCTGGCGTTTCCAGGAATCCCTCAAGCGCCGGGAGCGATAAATTCAATACCCGTTCTCGGTTCAATTATGGCGGTGATGCCAAAATTGGGCTTGGTTCATCGCTGAATCTTGACCTGACCTTCAACCCTGATTTTTCCCAGGTTGAAGTTGATAACCAGGTCACCAATCTAGACCGGTTTGAAATCCTGTTCCCCGAAAAAAGACAGTTCTTCCTTGAAAATGGAGACCTGTTCGCCAATTTTGGCGTTGATGGTGTTAGACCATTTTTTTCAAGACGCATAGGCGTTACCAGAGACCCATCCACCGGACAAAATATACAAAACAGGATTGATGCAGGCATGAGAATGAGCGGAAAGATTGGCGACGATCTGAGGCTTGGAATCCTGCAGATGAGAACAGCCCCCATTGATTCCATTGGTCAGCCAGCCAACGATTTTTCTGTCATTGCACTACAACATAAAGTCTTTACAAGATCCAGCATTGGTGTATTGTTTACCAACAAGGAAGTGTCAGGCAGCAAAGATTTCAATAGGGTTGCCGGCATTGACTACAACATTGCATCAAAGAACAATGCATGGAATGGAAAATTGTTTTACATGATGTCGTTCGACCCATTCAAGACCAGCAACGATAAGGCAATGGGAGGAAGCATCGTGTACAACAAGAGAAATTTTGAAACAAGGCAAAGACTTTATTCGATTGGAAAAGAATTCAATCCTGAAGTAGGTTATCTGAGAAGAGGAGGATTTTTACGGTATGCAGGTGATGCGACCTGGAAGATCTATCCCAAAAACACTGGCGTCAACAAACACGGCCCAATGGTTGACTATGATTTTACCCTCTTCCCATCAAAAGGAATAACCGACTATGACCTTAACTTCATCTACAACATCTTGTATAAAAATTATTTCACCCTGCTGTTCAGGGCGAGAAGGGATTTCACCAGATTGACAGAAGATTTTGATCCTACCAATTCCGGTGGAACCAAATTAAAGGCAAACCAGGAGTTTGTTTATCACTCCCTCATTGCCAGTTTAATTTCAGACCAAAGGAAAAAATTGGTAACAAAATTACAGACAAGGTCTGGTCAATACTTCAACGGCAGCAGGTTGAATCTTGATGGTGAAGTCACCTACAGGATTCAACCCTTTGGAAGCATCTCCAGTGTATTTTCATTCAATAGGTTTCGGTTTCCACAGCCGTACAAAAGCGTAAACCTTGTGTTGGCCGGGCCTAAAATCGACCTTACTTTCAGCCGATCTGTTTTCCTATCAACCCTGATACAGTACAACAGCCAGATCAACAACATCAACATGAACATCCGCTTTCAATGGCGCTTTGCTCCCGCTTCAGATCTTTTTCTTGTGTATACAGACAATTATTTTGCAGACAGTTATACTTCCAAAGGAAGTGCATTGGTGCTAAAAGCAACCTACTGGTTCAACCTGTAGACATTCAATAGCGAATGTTTTTAAAAACAATTTCTGCATATCCATTTCGCTCGTAATAAACCCCAACCGTTTTTTTATCTATCACCACCAAATCGCTGTAAGCTGCCCAATCGCGCTTCTTCTCATCTGCAGACTTGTCAATGACAATGGATTTCTTCCAGGTTTTGCCTTCATCATAACTGATGCGAAGGGTAAGGTTGTCTCTTTTTTTTTCATCTGCAGCATTGCAGGATGCGATGATGGCCTTGCCCTTTTTGTATCCCAAGGTAATGATGGATCCCTGACAGACAGGGTCTGGAAGGGAGGCATCAAAATAGGCGGTATCCCAACTGGCACCACCATTGCTGGAGTAGGCAAGTATCCTTTGCCTGATGTCGCCCCGCTGATTGCGAATGCTCATCATCATGCGACCGTTGGACAATTCAGCCGCCATGGTTTCATTTGAACCAGGAATATCAACGTTGGTGGAAAGTTTGAATGTTTTTCCATGGTCATCAGAATAAAATCCATGTGCATTGCAATCCCTGTACTGGGGCTGCGGATCACCAGCAGTATGGTTTGCCGCTACAAAGATTCTTCCTTTATAAACGCCATGTTGAAATTGAAATGCATGGCCGGGTGTGTTGGCATAAGTACGCCAATCTTCCTTGAACTGGTAGGCCGGATTGGCGGTTGGCTGAAAAGGCCTATGGGCCTGCAGGGTAATGTTTACGGCCTCAGACCAGCTCTTGCCCTGATCGGTGGATTTGATGTACCAAACTTCCCTCAATCCATTTCCCTTGCGCACTTCACCTTCATGGTTGTTGCCCGTATTGTAAAACAAATACACAACCCCCTGTGGATGTTCAGGATCAAGCATGTCTACAACCGGAGCCGGATTGCCCGCCTGAAGCGAGGCATAATTCACCAGGATGGTAACGGGCGACCAGGTTTTCCCCTTGTCTGCACTGCGCTTCATGACAATATTGATGTCGCCAAAATCTCCACTGTTGTTCACCCTTCCTTCGGCAAAGGCAAGCAGCTCCTTGTTCTTCAATCCAATGATGGCAGGAATGCGATAGCTTTTATGGCCTTCTGTGCCACTGGTAAATACCGCTACTTCCTGGCCAAACGCCAGGTTGACCAAAAGCAAGAAGAGGAAGGGTAAATATTTCATGATAATGCATTTGTTTTTTGGGGTTTAAGAAATATCAATTGGATGATGAGCACGATCACAACCACAAAAGCCAGCATGGCAAAATCCTTTCCAAGGTTTCCTGCATCGGTTGATTTGCCCAGATAATCCGTGATCAATGCGCCTGCGAAAATCCCTGCAGTATTCAAAAATCCATATCCGGTTGCGCGTTGGTTGGGTTGTACGAATTGACAAAGGATGGGCATGTTGTTGGTGTCGAACATACCGAACCCAAAGCCAAACAAGAAGGCTGATGCAATGATGTGAAAGACCGTTACGCCATATCCCATCAAGAACAAAGCGGGAATGGTCAGTGCAAGCCCAATGGCGCCTGTATAAATCCTTCCCCTGTTGTTGACCTGAAACCACCTGTCAGAAAGGATTCCGCCGACGATGACGCCAAGCAAGGAAGAGATGGAGATGGAGATGGTGGTCAGCGGCCCCGCAACCGACATGTCAATTTTCAGGTTTTCAGCGATCAATGTTGGAGCCCAGTTTTTGATGGCCCAACCCGGAAGACTGGGTACGGCAAAGTATAAGACAATGATCCAAAAAGGAAAAGAACCCAAAAGCGATGCAAGTCCTGAAAAAAAGTTTTTGTTGGGCTTGAGCGCGCTTTCCGAAAAGCTGGCTTCCCTTTTTTTATCTTTCAAAAATAGAATCAAGACCATTGCATAGAGCATTCCTATCAAACCAAATAAAATGAAAGTGTTTTGCCAGGAATAATATTTTGATACAGTGGAACCAAATCCGCCCAGGGCCTGCCCCATGTAGATGCCCGACATGTGGATGCCAATGGCCAGGGACCTTGTTTTGTCGGAATGGAAATCTGCTATCAATGATAAGCCAGCAGGGATGTACAATGCCTCACTGAAACCCATGACGGCTCGCAAAACATAGAGCTGGTTGAAGGTTTGTGCATAGCCCATGGAAAAAGTGACGGCAGACCAAACAAAAAGACTGCCAATGATCAGCCATTTGCGGCTGAGGCGATCGGCAATGATTCCAGAGAAAGCACTCATCGCCCCATAAACCCAGAGAAAAATGGCCATGAGCCTTCCAAAATTGGTGGCCTGTTTTAGCTCTTCAATATCCATCTGCATGGCAGGTCGCATGGTGGCAATCATTTGCCTGTCCATATAATTCAGGAGTGCAACGCCGAAAAGCAGTGCGACAAGGATCCATGGGTAGTTTTTGGAGGTACTCATTTTTTGGGGGTTAGTTCAAGCGAAAAAATATGGGGAGTTCTCACACCTGCACGAACCTCACCACCTGGTATCATGATGAAACCATCCCACATGAATGCATGTGTTGTTACCGGTGTTGGGAATGGCAAACTACCTATGGCATCCCAGCGATCACGTTCAATGTCATAGGCCAGTATTTCATGGCTGAATCCGGGATGGGTTGATTGAAGAACCACTCTTTTTTTGTCCAGTGTTTCAATTGCCAGTGAATCTGTTTGACTATTTTTTTGAGCAACCAGCGCTTCAACCTTTGAAAAGACTTCACCCCTGTCTCCTCCAAATAACAATACCCTTCCGGAAGGGTCAAGCAAGCCTGTTCCCGCAGACAATCCATATGGGAGCGGTGCTTTCACTGTCCATTGTTGTGCATTGATGTCAAAGAAATGGCTGGTGGAATACAAATCGCTGATGCCATTTTTTTGTTTGGCTCGTCCGCCGAAAATATAAATGCCATTGGTCTTTTCCCCATTGAAAAAAACGGCCACCCCATGGCTTATGGGATGCGGAAGTGGGGGCAAGGAGGTCCACCCATTTTTGGAATTGTTCAAGTCCATCACAAATACCTTGTCAGATACCTTTGAAAAGGTTTCACCGCCCATGACGTATACACTCGATTGGTATGCCACAGCCATGGCATTGGTCAAGGGGATTGGAAGGTCTGGTAAAAAAGCCAGTTCCTCATAATCCTTGAATACCTGCAAGATCATTACCTTATTGAGTATTCCTGTTTCATTTTCACCACCAGCAATCAGCAACCCTTTTTCAGTTGCTGCCGTTGCAGCATAAGCAAGGTTCATCGGGAGTTTATCGCTACCTGAAAGAGTCAGTACCCCTTTGGTATTTTTACCATAGAAAAAAACATCGTCATAATAAACCTTTCTACCTCCTTCCCAAGGCATTTTATCTGGGAAGTTCGTGCCTCCTGCAACAATCATGAAGTTGCCAAACACTCCTGCACTTTGTCCTGCAAGCCCTATTGAGGGAATGCCATTTGTGGCGGGAAATGCTCCGACCTTCTTCCAATTGGTCAACTGATTGGGTAGATGCTGGCTATTGGCCGTCAACATCCAGAGCATTGAAAAGATGAGACAAGTACTTACACGGAACATATCGTGAAATCATTATATTTTGACCAATATTACGCTTTTCATTTATCAATTGCCCAGAGAGATAGGATGATGTTTCATCAACGACGCACTGTTTACATCCAAATAAAGCCTCGCATTTTCATGCAACCTCAATGCCGTGGAGGGATACAATGCACTGATGTCTGCATTGATCGTATGGCCTACTGCCATTGCCTTGTTGATGCCCGGCACCACGCAGAAAATGGATGCCGCCCTCATCAATGCAGGAACAGTAAGGGTGATGGCCATTCGGGGAACTTCTTCAACGGATGCAAAACAACCATCATGGACCTGTTGCATCCTGGAGACCTCATCCAGCGCAACCAGTTTTACCATAGATGCATCATTGAAATCCGCCACATGCGGATCGTTGAAGGCGATATGGGTATTCTCTCCAATGCCCATGCAGACCAGGTCTACAGGATGGGCTTCCAGCAATGCGGCATAACGGCTGCATTCTTCTTCAGGGTTGGATGCATTTCCGTTGATATAATGCACTTCATGAAATGGCAGCTTTCCAAAAATGGCCTGGTCTAAAAAATGACCAAATCGCTGTGGTGCAGTTGAATGCAGTCCAACATATTCATCCATGTGAAAAGCATTCACCCTGCTCCAGTCAATATCCTGATGGCTGGCTAGGTGAAACAGCATTTCATTTTGTGAGGGAGCAGCAGCAAAAATGATATTGATAAATTCTTTTGTGTTGAGCAATGCTTGGATCTGCGCT
>CANEWJ010000019.1 GCA_947442625.1 Chitinophagaceae bacterium | reverse complement strand
TGATGGAACCTATGCCCGCTACAAAGTGCTGGACAATGGACCACTTCGTACCAGGTTTCAATTGGAATACAATGAATGGAATGCTGCAGGAATGAAGCTCCGTGCAACAAAGACCATCACCCTTGATGCCGGCACGCATTTCAACAGGGTGGAAGTGGCGTATGCAGGAGATACCATGGCTGCATTGCCATTGGTGGTGGGCATCATCAAAAGAAAAGAGCAGGGCAGCATGTTGTTGGATGAATTGAACGGAACCATGGCCTACTGGGAACCCTTGCATGGTGCAGATGGCATTACCGGTGTAGGATCTTTTTTGCTTGAGCCGGCAATGGCCATCAAAGTAACGGCAACGCAACTCTTGATGCAAACATCAACACCCAAAGCAAAGCCAGTGGTATACTATACAGGCGCTGCCTGGAACAAGGCTGGTGTGTTCACAAATCCCCAAGATTGGTTTTCACATGTTGAGTTGGCAAAAACAACAATCAAGCAACCCTTGCAGGTTGTTATCGGATCAATACAATAATCATATCCAATGAAATTATTCAAGGTTGATGGCGCTGTTTTACTGCAAACAGCAACCGCGGAATACAAGGTTGAAAATCTTTCCTGGGATGCATTGGTTAATAAAGAGAACCTCTATGATTTTCTGGCTGCATATGCTACCACACAAGCACCCATTGCATCAACGATAGAGGGCAAACAGGTGGAAGCGCCAATTGGAAGCCAGGAAATATGGGCAGCCGGCGTTACCTATTTGCGCAGCAAGGAAGCGAGGATGGACGAGTCCAAGGAAAGTGGTGCTGCAGATTTTTATGCCAAGGTGTATGAGGCAAAAAGACCTGAACTTTTTTTCAAATCAACTGCTGCAAGGTGCGCTGGTCCTGATCAGGAAGTATGGATCAGGAGGGATTCACAGTGGAATGTTCCAGAGCCGGAGTTGACCTTGTTTGCCAATGCCAACGGAAAAATTGTTGGCTATACCATTGGCAATGACATGAGCTCAAGGGATATTGAAGGGGAGAATCCCTTGTATCTGCCCCAGGCAAAATGTTATCAACGATCAGCGGCCATTGGGCCATGTTTGTTGGTACCCTCAAAACCGATTGATGCTGATACCCAAATCCACATGTCCATCGAACGAAGCAACGAAATTATTTTCAGTGGCAGCATCTCCATCAACCAAATGAAACGAAAACACGAAGAACTGATTGGCTATCTTTTCATGGAAATGGATTTCCCACAAGGGGTTTACCTGATGACGGGAACCTGCTTGGTTCCGCCCAATGATTTCACCCTTGCGGTAGGAGACCTTGTTCACATGTCTATTGATGGTATTGGAAGTTTACGGAACAAGGTGGCTACCAAACAATAGTTTATCTTATCTTTTGACCATAATTATTGTACTGCAATGAGAAATTTATTTTCTTCCCTCGCTTTTGTCTTGCTGATGATTTCAATGAATGGTTGCAAAAAGGAATCCACCACAACCCCGGTAATCAATCCTCCTGGAAATACAGGAACCGGATTGATTGATCCTGCAACACTCAAGGGTTCCTTGGTTTTTCAATCCAATTTTGAACCGCCTTGTGCAGTGGTACCCATCAACGCAACAACAGACAGGATCAGCGGGAAGGATGCACAGTTGGGATCCAGCAATGACTGGGATGCCCTGGAAGGAAATGTGTTGAGCACAAGGCCTTATTTCAATTACAATGGGGGAGATCTTTCCAAGCGATTTGCCAAGATTGCAACAGACCCTGTCAATGCCTCCAACAAGGTCTTGCATTATAGCATCAATGACGCTTGGACAGAAACCGGTGGTGATGTTAAAGCAAGGGTGCAATATGAATTCTATGGCATCAAAGGGGGCTACAAGGAATACTATCAATCCATGCGTATTTTTCTTCCAGACGAGTTCAGCTTGTTAAGGAAATATCCCAATACCATCAAATGGCTCACCATTGTGGAGATATGGAACAACATCACCTGGAGCCAGACAGTGCCGAATCGCTACAGGCTTACCCTGGGCATCGGAAAACTGATTCCAACCGAGAGCGACCTTCATTTTATACTGGATGGTCAGGATTGTTTGCTCAATCCTGATGGTAGCCAGGTGTATACTACATTGTGGTCTGCAAATGGCGCCAAGACGGCCGTTCCCATTGGCAAATGGTTTACCCTGGAATATTATTTCAAGGAAGGGGATGCAAAAAACGGAAGGTTCTACATGACCATTCAACCCGATGGCGGATCAAAGGAAATGATCTTTGATGTTACCAATGTTACCCACAATTCAAAGGATACAGCGCCTGATGGTGTAACCCATTTCAATCCGATGAAAATGTATACTTCCAAGGAACTGATTGCCTACTTGAAGCAGCAGGGGAAATCCCTCAACATCTATTGGGATGATTTCAAATTGTGGAAGAAATAAATTCAATTCAACAATATGCGCAACATTATCCTGTTTTTTTTCATGCTGAATGGTGCGGCTTCTTTTGCACAAGCAAATGCTGGAGTTAATGACACTTCCGGCATTGGTGGAAATTATTTTACACGGAGGGTTGAAAAAGAAAAAGAGATTGTTGCCGATTCCATCAGGATTGAAGGCTATTGGAGGAATTTTCATTTCAGGAAACCCAATGAAAAATCGAAGGGGTTCAGTCTTGTATTTGTGATGCACGGCTCTGGCGGTTCTGGTCCGGCCATGATGAAAAAGGTTCCTGAATTTGACGGGATATCTGATCAGGAAAAAATGATGGTGGTTTTCCCTTCAGGCTATAAAAATTTCTGGAATGAGTGCAGGAAAAAATCCCCTTCAGAGGCGAATGCAATAGACATCAATGAGCAGGCTTTTTTTCAGGGGATGATCAATTATTTTGTCAAAAAATACGGCATTGACAGGAAAAAGGTTTTTGCTGTGGGCACCTCTGGCGGAGGCCACATGGCATATAAACTTGGATTGACCATGCCTGCTGCATTCAAGGCCATTAATGCCATTGTAGCCAACCTGCCGGATACCAACAACCTGGATTGTACCGCCTCCGGGGCACCCATGAATGTGATGATTGTGAATGGTACGGAAGATAAGACCAACCCTTATATGGGCGGAGAAGTCATCTTGGGCAGTGGTAATTTTGGATTTGTGCGTTCTTCCGAAAGTTCATTGCAGTATTGGGCCGATTTGGCAGGATATACAGGATTGCCAACCAAAACATTGCTTCCCGATCTTGATCCTAAAGATGGGAAACGCATTGAAACATACCGTTACAGTGGAGGAAAAAAAGAAGTGGTTTTGTTGAAGGTCATTGGAGGCAAACACGACTATCCCGGAGACATCAATGTGCATCGATATGCCTGGGAATTTTTCAAGTCTGTTCAGTAAATTTCAATCCTTGATGTATGAAATATCGTCTGACATTTATCCTTGGATTTCTGCACCTGACTGTTGCTCTAGTAGCACAGTCAGGGCAGGATTCCATCCTTGTGATGGCTAAAAAATGGAGCAGAGACAAGAACAGGAATATTGTGTATTCCGACTGGACGGCATTCAAGGCCATGACCGTTGGACGGATGGGTCTAGACTTGCCCAAGCCTTCGGCGCTTTCCCGGTATGGTGGAACTCTTTCTGCTCCATTCAATGCCTCAGGATTTTTCCGCATCGAAAAAAACAATGGCAAACACTGGATGGTTGACCCAGAAGGAAATGCATTTATTGGGATTTCACTCAACAGTGTCAGAAAAGGTAGTTCCCCTCAACATGAGAGGGTCTTTGCTGAAAAATATGGCACAGATGCAAAATGGATGGCAGGGGTAAAGCAGGACATGAAAACTGCCGGATTCAACATGCTTGGTTCCTGGAGTGATACGGCAGCCATCAGGAGCTACAATCAATCCAATGCCAAAGACGGCATTGTTTATACGACACAACTCAGTTTGCTGTCAGGTTTCGTGCAGCAACAGAAAAAAAATGATCCTTCAAAAAAAGAATGGCCAACCCTGGCTTTCCTGTTTGATACTGGGTTTGAAACCTATTGCCGCACAAAATGTGAGGCAAACAAATATGCGGCTGCTGATCCCTGGCTGGCAGGCCATTTCTCTGACAATGAACTTCCTTTTCAAAACAACCTGATAAAAGAATTCATTTCACTCAATGATCCCGGAAGTGCAGCATTTCATCTTGCTGCCAATTGGGTTCAAACAAAGGCCCTTGATACTGCAAACCTTACCAAAGACCAGCAGGAAAACTTTTCGGAGTATGTTGCCTCTGTTTACTACAGAATTGTTTCCTCAGCCATCAAACAATCAGATCCCAATCACCTGTACATGGGCAGCAGGCTGCATTCCAGCGCAAAAAACAATCCATATCTGCTGAAGGCTTGCGAGCAGTATTGTGATATCATTTCCATCAATTATTATGGCAATTGGACCCCAACGGCAAAAGAGTTCAACGCATGGAATTCCTTGTCTAAACCTTTCATGATTACGGAATTTTATACCAAAGCAGAGGACTCTGGTTTACCCAATATTACCGGCGCAGGATGGTTGGTGAAAACCCAGCAGGAAAGAGGAATTTTCTACCAAAATTTTTGTCTCTCCTTGCTTGCTGCATCCAACTGTGTGGGCTGGCATTGGTTCAGGTACCAAGACAACGATCCTACTGATCCCAAGGCAGATCCTTCCAACAATGATTCCAACAAAGGCTTGGTAAACAACCGGTATGAGGTATATTTTCCGCTTGCTGAGAAGATGGTTGAACTCAACCGCAATGCCTATGGTTTGAGGAACCTCAATCAGGGCCCGATAAAAAAATAAATATGCATTTAACCACTGAAGCAGCAAGGAATCAATCTGACAAGATTGCTGTCATTGCCTCAGGAAAATATTTTTCGTACAAGACCCTGCTGCACGCATCGCAGCAGTTTGCCACTCATCTCTTGCATGGCAGCAATGACCTTGATGGCGCAAGGGTAGCCTTCATGGTTGATCCGGGATTTGATTATGTGAAAGTGCAGTGGGGCATCTGGCAGGCTGGCGCTGTGGCTGTTCCACTCTGCATCACCCATCCGTTGCCTTCGCTGCAATATGTGCTGGAAGATACAGGAGCAACAATACTGGTTATATCTCCCCAGTACCACGATCTTTTGGCTGCTTATGCCCTGGAGCATTCGATCAGGTTCATCGTTGTGGACAGTGTTCCGGAAACAGCGATTGCGGTAATGCCCAACATTGATCCCCAGCGCAATGCAATGATTCTTTACACCAGTGGTACAACCAGCAAGCCCAAAGGTGTTGTAACTATCCATGCGAACATTGTAGCGCAAATCAACGCCATTACAAACGCCTGGCAATATGCGCCCACCGACCATGCACTCTGTGTTTTGCCGCTCCATCATGTGCATGGCATCATCAATGTGGTATCTGCAACACTCTCGGTTGGCGGCACTGTCGAATTTATTACTTCATTTTCTGTCGATGATATTTTTTCGCTATTCCTGAAAGGAGATATCAATGTTTTCATGGCCGTTCCTACCATCTATTTCAAGCTCATTGCAGCCATTGAATTGCTTGATGTGGAGGCCAGGCAGCAGCTTAAAAATGCCATGAAAAAATTCAGGCTGATGGTATGCGGATCTGCCGCATTGCCCGTTTCGGTGATGGAGAAATGGGAACAGGTAAGCGGTCATGTATTGCTTGAAAGATACGGCATGACGGAGATTGGTATGGGTATCAGTAATCCATATACTGGTCTCAGAAAGCCTGGTTCCATTGGTATGCCACTCCCAGGTGTATCGGTACGACTCGTGGATGAAAACATGCAACCCATCACCAACGGAGAGGCCGGAGAGATACAAATCAAGGGTGAAAATGTGTTCAAGGAATACTGGAACAAACCAGATGCAACAGCAAAAGAATTCACACCCGATGGATGGTTCAAAACAGGTGATGTGGCTGTGGTGGAAGAAGGATATTACCGCATCCTGGGAAGAAGTTCTGTTGACATCATCAAGTCTGGCGGATACAAATTGTCAGCCCTTGAAATTGAAGAGGTCTTGAGAACCCATGACCTGGTGGATGATTGTGCAGTGGTTGGCATTGCAGATGAGGAATGGGGTGAGCTGGTGGTGGCAGCTATAGTGGCAAAGCCTGGGCTTGATGAACACCAGTTGAACCAGTGGATGCGCACACAGATGGCTACCTACAAAACGCCCAGGAAATACCTAATGGTCAAAGAACTGCCCCGAAATGCCATGGGGAAGGTGGTGAAAAATGAAGTAAAAACAATGTTCCAAGTCTTTTGATAAAGACATCAGCCCATCAAAAATCACTAAACTTGCAATAGATAACAATATTCAATTTCAAAGGGATGAAAATTTATGGCGTAGCCGTTCTATCAGCCTGCTTCATCGCAGGGCAGCTCATTGGTGAGGCATTGGGAATCTTCTTTCATTTTGATGGAAACATCGGTGGAGTGGGTTTCGGAATGCTCTTGCTCATTGTTTTGGGAGACTGGATCAAAAAGCAAAACTGGTTGGATGCTGAAGCTGAATCCGGCATTCATTTTTGGAGTGGGATGTACATCCCTGTTGTTATTGCCATGTCATCTACACAGAATGTAAAAGCGGCATTGAGCGGAGGATGGGTGGCCTTGGTGGTAGGTGTATTTGCCACCCTGCTTTGCTTTTCATTGATACCCGTGCTGTCAAGGCTTCAAAAAAAAACTGATCCATCCCTTTAATCATCATCATGGACTTCATCCCCAAACTGTTTGCTAAAAATGAATTGATCGTTGCCTTTTTGGTTGTGGGCTTGATCATGTTGGTATCTGTTTTCATTTCCCAAAAACTTTTGCGCAACAAAATTCCCGGAGCTGCAGTGGCCATAACCCTTGGGTTGGTATTGGCTTATTTTGGCGGAAAGAAAGGGATTGCCGATATCCCCTTGTTTGCAGGTTTGGCATTTTTTGGAGGGTCTATGATGAGGGATTTTTCTATTGTTTCAACCGCCATGGGGGCAAGCCTTTCAGAGATCAAAAAAACCGGTTGGGTAGGAATTCTCTCTCTTTTTATTGGAATTGCTGTTGCTTTTTTCATTGGTGGATCCATGGGTTATTTCATGGGATATACGGATATTAAAAGCGTTGCGACCATTGGTGCAGGAGCTTGTACTTTTATTGTTGGTCCCGTAACAGGCGCTGCATTGGGTGCCAGTTCAGACATCATCGCCATCAGCATTGCCATCGGTGTGATCAAGACCGTTGTTGTTACGATTCTTACTCCCTTGATTGCCAAACGCATTGGATTGAACAATCCTCAAACGGCCATGATTTATGGTGGGTTGATCGGCACGACCAGCGGTGTGGCTGCAGGCCTTGCTGCTACTGATCCCAAGCTGGTTCCTTATGGAGCACTCACGGCAACCTTCTATACCGGACTGGCTTGTTTGCTTTGTCCATCGGTCTATTACCTGATCCTGAGCCTGTTTATCTGATCATTTATTTTGTCTGTTGGCTTTTCAATGCTAAATTGAATACCATGAAAAAGATGCTGATTTTTTTGATAGGCTTGATGCCACTTTTTTCAATGGCTTTTGGCAGTGAAAATGCCAAGGATACAACCGACAAATGGCATGGATTTGAAAGAAATCATTTTAGCTTCAATGGCCGCAATGCATGGGTAGTCAAACCCAGCAAACCACTGGAAGGGAAGCCCTGGGTCTGGCGTGCACATTTTCCTGAATGGCATACGGATGCGGATTCCATCTTGTTGTCTCGCGGCTTTCATGTTGCCTATGTCAATACCAATGATATGTTTGGCGCACCTGCAGCCATGCAAATATGGAATGCCTTTCATGCCTACATGGTCAGCAAAGGGTTTGCCGAAAGGGTTGCCCTGGAAGGGGTCAGCCGTGGCGGGCTCTATGTATACAATTGGGCAAAAAGAAACCCTTTGAAAGTGGCCTGTATTTATGCCGAAGCACCGGTAGCTGATTTCAAGAGTTGGCCTGGTGGAAAATTTAACAGCAAAGGATCTCCTTCCGATTGGCAGGCCTTGTTGAAACAATACAGATTCACCGAAGAGCAGGCCCTTGCTTACAAGGACAATCCCATCGATAACCTTGAGGGCCTGGCAGCCAGTGGTGTTCCTGTCTTGCATTCCATCGGGTTGAATGACAAGATTGTACCCAACGCAGAAAACAGTTTCCCGCTGATCAACAATTATATCAAAGCAGGGGGAACGGCCACTGTAATGCCCATGACACGCGGTCCTCAAAACCTGGAGGGGCACCATTTTCCCATTGACCGTCCTTCTGTCATTGCTGATTTTATCAGCAGCAACGCATACCCCGTAAAGTCCATCCTCGATCCTGCCCAGTTTCATGTGGCAAGAACAGGGTTGACAAACAGCTGCATCCAATTCACCAGACAGAAAACCGGCCGTGTAGCCTTTATGGGAGGATCCATTACCGAGAATCCTGGCTGGCGCAATAAAGTGACCCAATACCTTATAGAGCGATTTCCTGAAACCAACTTTGAATTCATTGATGCAGGCATTGCATCCACTGGCAGTACTCCCGGCGCATTCAGATTGGCATCTGAGGTTTTAGCCAAAGGAAAGATTGATCTTTTCTTTGAAGAGGCTGCTGTGAACGACCGGACCAATGGCTTTAACAATACCGCCCAGGTTCGTGGAATGGAGGGCATTGTGCGGCATGCCAGGATCAGCAATCCGTTGATGGACATTGTTATGATGCATTGTGTTGATCCCGAAAAAATTGCTGAGTATACTGCCGGAAAAATTCCCAATGAAATCGTCAACCACGAGCTTGTCGCTTCGCATTACAATGTGAATACAGTCAATTGGTCAAAAGAAGTTACAGCCCGCATTGCAGCGGGTGAGTTTAGCTGGAAGGAAGATTTCAAAGACCTGCATCCCTCCAAATTCGGACAGGAAGTGTATGCAAGGTCACTCATCAATTACCTGAACAATGCCTATGGAAATATTTCGTCTGAAGCGCTGTCTTCCAACCATGTGCTTCCAACACCCATAGACAAGTTCAGTTATTTTGATGGCAATTATGCTGATGTTAAAAACGCAACCATTCTCAGCAAATGGAGCATTGATGAAAAATGGGTTCCCAAAGATGGTGTCGGCGGGAGAAAACAATACATGAATCGCCCTGCCTTGGTTGCAACAGAAGCAGGGGCGGAAATAGAATTCACATTTTCCGGAAAGGCCATTGGCATTTGTATCGCTTCAGGGCCTGATGCTGGTGTGATCGAATACAGCATTGATGGAAACCCTTTCAAGAAAAAAGATCTCTATTCACAGTGGAGCGGCGTCATTCACTTGCCCTGGTACATCGTGCTGGAGGAAGAATTGAAAAACAAGCAGCACCGTATTCGCATCAGGATGTCAGCAGACAAGAACGAGAAAAGCAAGGGAAATGCCTGCAGGATCCTGCATTTTCTGGTCAACGGATAACAATCATTTTGTTGTAAGGGTATTAAAAATGCTGAACACCTTGATCTGCGGATCAGCCAATGTTTTGGTGATGCGCAGCCGCAGTGCAGACACTGCTATAGCATTGAATTGGGCGATGAATTTGTGTCCGATGGATGAACCGCTACAAAGTGTGGTCCAGCCTTTTGCGGTCTTTCCTTCAACAATGAATTCCCTCACTCTTTCACCATAGGCAATGTCTTCCATCAACAGAACATGATCAATGACCGTGTTTTTTTTCACATCGATCTGATGCATCTGGCCATTGCCACTTGTTGTTGAAATTGGGTTAGAGAATCTTTTCCTGACTTCCTCTCCAAACGATTGTAGCCTGATTGAATCAGGAGCGGGTATCAAGCCTCTTGGATCTGGTGTGAGCCCGAGAATCAAGGTGGAGTTTCTTCCAACTGATCCATAATACATGTTCATGAGGTTTTCGAGGGGTTGGATATACGCTTCATCTCCAGGCTCCCAAAACCACTCGTGGCGGCCCTTGTATCCCCGCAGGGGCGCATCACTCATGGCAGGCATATAAAATTTCCCGTTGGGATCGCCTTCCTTGAGCATCTTGAAATCATCATTGAAAATCTCCTTCTGTCTGGTGGAGTGAGAAAAGGGAAAAGGGAAGGTCCCCCAACAGGGATAGCTTACTCTTCCACTCTCACTACCGCCCCAACGGATATCTGCCCGCTGGGTATTGTGGTAGAAGATGATGTTCTTCTGGTATTTTTCCACGATAGGGAGAATGTTTGGACCACCGAGTTCAGGCCCATGTGCCCCACCATCAAACCATACCATGAAAAGTTCGCCATAGCGCGACATCAGTTCTTCCGTCATTTTTTCCATCATGCGGTTGTAATGGAGTTGTCTGTTCTTGGCAAACTGGGTGCCGTCGTTGTGTACCATAAAATCATAGACACCATAAAATGAATTCCAACGGGTGCCAATGTAAATGCCGGGCTTGACATTGTATTTTCTGCAAGAAGCCACAAAATCCCGCACAATATCTCCTTTCCCGTCCTGGAATTTCAGGGCTTTCATGCAATAGGGATTCACATCGGATTGGTAAAGGGCAAACCCTGTTTCATGGGTTGCGGTGAGCAGGGCAACCTTTCCACCAGCGGCTGCAAAACTGCTGATCCATTGGTCTGTGTTCAGTTGGGAAGGATTGAAAATATTATGGTCTTTGATTGGCGTGATGCGGTTCTTGGGCTGGTTGTATCGCTCGCCATCAAACACATGCAGGTCATAGCTGAACAGCGCTGTCAATTCAGCATCCTGCCAGGCAATCTGTGTTTTTGTAGGAAGGGGGATGCTGTCACTCGCAAATGCAATGTTGGTGAGCAAGAGAACGATCAGCCCCAATGGGTTCAGCCTTTTTTTTGTCATCAGAATACAGTGTGAATAATTTTAGCTTCCTCTTGATTTTTGTTTTTCGGTTCTTCCCCAATCAGGCAGGTCAATGTTCAGGTTGTCATGGGTTTCTTCCATTTGTTTTTTCAACAAGGCCCTCATGGATGCAATCTTTTTTGACTGTGATGCGATTGCTGAAAGGTCTTTTGTTTCCCAGGGATCATTCCTGAGGTCAAACAATTGTGTTGTCAATACACCATCAACATTGTACAGGATCAGTTTGAATCCGTCTTCTGTTTTGATGCTCCTGCTCCAATGGCCGTATACATTGTAGATGTTTTTTCTGATGCTTTTGGAAGGATCTTTGAGTGCAGAAAAAAATGATTTGGCCTCAACTGAAGCAGGTGCTTTGATGCCAAGGTATTCATACACTGTTGGTGCAATATCACTCAGGTAAGTGAATCCATTTGACTTTACATTGGAAGGTACTCCTGGTCCTGAAATGATCATCGGCACACGGATGCTGTGTTCATAGAGGTTCTGTTTGCCCAGCAAGCCATGTTGCCCAACGGCCAGGCCATTGTCTCCTGCAAAAATGATCAACGTGTTTTCTCTAAGGCCAGCCCTGTCAAGGGCTTCCATGATTCGGCCCACCTGTGCATCCATCTCACTCACCATGCCATAATACAGTGCAATGTCTTTTTTTGTTGCTGCTGGATCCCTTGGCGTTGGAAGGAGTTGCTCATCCCTTACCAACAGGTCGCCATTGTCGAATGGATGTTTGCTCAAAAAATTTGGTGGCAAGGGGATGGTTGCAGGGTCATAGATTTTTTCGAAGGCAGCAGGAGGGGTTCTGGGGTCGTGGGGCGACGTAAAGGCGACATAGCAGAAAAAAGGTTTTTCCTTTGCCGTTTGGCTGGAAAGAAATTGGATGGCATTGTTGGCATAGAGGGTTGTGCTGAAAGTATCGCTATTCCTTTTTCTTGATGCCGGATAACTGCCTGTGCTGTCAAATGTGTACACAGTGGGATGCGCCTGACCACCATCCCTGTTAAAATGCATCCCTCCCAAAAATATGTCACCGCCCGTGCTGAACATGCGGTGGTGAGAGGCCTTATCGCTATGCCATTTTCCTGTATGGTAGGTGGTGAAACCCTTGCTGCGCAATACTTCTGGAAGGGTAATAAAACTCTCTGGAATAGTGCCTCCATCTCCAGGCAACCGGTTCACGTATCTTCCCGTCATCAGCATCACCCTGCTCGGAACACATACTGCACCCTGGTGCCCGCCCATCACATGGGTCTGGGTAAACAGCATTCCGGAGGCAGCAAGCTTATCGAGGTTGGGTGTTTTGACAATTGCATTGCCCATGGCACCGAGTGCATGGTAGCTGTGGTCATCAGCATACATGATGATGATGTTTTTGGCAGTGTTGCCTGATTGGGAAAAACAATGGCAAGAGAAAAACGAGAGTAAGACAAAAGCAAATATTTTCATACAGGTGGTTATTTTGGTTTGATGGTATTGTTGCTGATCACGAGCACCTGTGGAAAACTTACCAATCCCCTTGCTAGAAATGTTGTCATTTCTTCCACAGCATTAAAATAGGATCCCAGGATGATGTCTTTGTCTCCATCACGGTCAAGATCAGCAAGCTCCATGGTCAACCATTTTCCGAGAGCAGCTTCTTTGATCATTAACTTGCTGAATTTCATGCCACCAAGGTTTTCGAAATAAACAAATCCTTCCATGGTGTCCATTGGGTCGTCATAAAAACAGATGGCAGCGATGTCAAGGTCTCCATCACCATCAAAATCATGCGCCATGGCCTTGCTGGCACCAAACACAGTGTTGAAGAAGGTTTCCTTGAAATTGTTTTTTCTGTCATTCAAGAATATTCTGACGCCATGGTAGCTTTTTCTGTTGCCTGAAACATCCCAGTTGTCGCCATTGGTCATGAGGATATCCCAGTGACCATCCTTGTTGAAATCAGCCAATTCAAAATAGCTCAATCCATATACCGGAGGGAACTGCAATACAATCCTCTCTTCAAAATTCCCATCACCCTTGTTGTAAAAAAGCATGATGCTTTCAGCGGCCTGTGCGCCCATGACAACAAGGTCTGGCAAATTGTCCTGGTTCATGTCCTGGATGATGACTTTTCTGATACCAGCCTGGTCTTTCAAGATTTTTTTCTTTTTCGGGTCTGCTCCGTCAAACCAACTCAGCTTTCCGCTATGGTTGCCAGATTCCGCTACCACCAGGTCATCTTTACCATCTCCATTGATATCGCCTTTGGCAAATTGAAGGGGTCTGGCAAGGGAGGAAATCAATTGTGATGTGGGCTTGTTAAGTACAGCTGAGTCAAGCGGGAAAATGAATCCTCTCTTCTCTTCGTTAGGAGCAATCGATCCGATGGTCAGCAATGATGCTGGCCTGTGCGGTGTAAAATGGATGTCAACCGGTGGATTTACCACCTCCCAGAAGTTGTCAACCTGAAACAGGCTGTCCAGCACAAATAACTCGTTGTATGCATTGCCGACATAGAGTTTGGATTCCAGGGAATCGTATTTCAGCAGGGTTGTTTTGGTCAGTTTGGGAACATCCGAAGCACCCTGGTCACCAATGAAAAGGGTATTGGCCTGAAACCTCATGGAGTCCATGCTGTCTGGAAGGGTATTTTCAATCATGAGCGGCTGCTCTGGTGCATTGCGCACATAATACTCTACAATCAGCTGCCAATCTTCTTTTGACAATTGGGCTCCGTCTGGGTAGATGTTCAATTGTTGCACCCTTGCGGCCTCCTCAGGCGTCATTTTGTCAAACGGGTTTTTCCCAGCTTTTCTGATGCCCAGCCTCCAGCCCATGTTGGGCAGTACGGATTCTTTCCAGGTTTTTTTGTCCAGCAGAAAGGGGGAGGGAAATAAATGGCAGCTACCACAGTATTGCCTTGCCAGTTTTTCACCCCTGCTAGGCTCGTGTCTGTTGATGGATATACCGGAAACCAGCGAAAGAAGGAGTCCGGTCAGCAAAAAAGCGATGATTATGTTGTAGTATGTATGCCTGGTTGTTCTCACTTTTCAAATGTAAGGATAATTGGCAGACCCTTTTGATTCGAATGCATTGCATCTGGCCTGAATGGCAAGTAGGAATAATGCTTTTTTTGTATCTTAAAGCCATGATTAGAATAGGTTTTGTTCGTTTTGTCATCACATTGGTTTTTTTCGTTGTTTCTGCCACTGCTTTTTCACAGGAAAAGGTTTACCAAAGAGGTCTCCTTGCCATAAAGGAGAAACCATTAGCAGAAAGGAAATACGCCCCAACCGGAACATGCTATGATTTTGGCAAGACCTATTTTGGTCGGCTGAAACTTGCCACAACCAGCATGAAAAATGGCGACATGATCAAGGTGTTCATGGGCGAGAAGCTGGATGCAAGCGGTAAAATCGACAGGAATCCTCCCGGTGTCAACATCCGTTTTTTCCAATTCACCTACATCAAAAATCAGGGTGATACTGATACTCTCTATTTCCCCAATGTTCCCAACAAGAAAAATACTTCTGGCAATGCCATCCTCTTGCCAGCATGGATGGGTCTCGTTACACCCTTTCGCTATGTTGAAATTGAGCATGAGGGAAAGTTTACGGTTTTCCCAACGCGGGAAATCTTTCATTACCGCTTCAACGAGAATGCCGCTTCATTTGTGAGTTCAGATACGGTCTTGAACCAGATCTGGGATCTCTGCAAACATTCCATCAAAGCCACCACAGTAACAGGTTTATACATTGACGGAGACCGTGAGCGCATCCCCTATGAGGCAGATGCCCTGATCAATCAACTTTCTCACTATGCAGTGGACTCGGTCTATGAAGTGGCCCGCAACACCATTGATCACCTGATGATGCATCCCACCTGGCCCACAGAATGGCATTTGCAAATGCACCAAGTGATTTGGAATGATTACATGTACACCGGCAATACACAATTGATCAGAAAACATTATGATCTCCTCAAGACCAAAACCCTGATGTCGCTGGCCAAGAAAGGAAATTTGATCACCACGGTGGGCAGCAACCAAAGCAAATCCTTGCTGGATTCACTGCATTATTTCACGTTCGACCAAAAACCGGTACTCAGGGATATCACCGATTGGCCACAAAGGGGAAACAACCTTGCAGGCCCTGATTACAAAGGAGAAGCAGATGAATTTGTTTTTTGCGAATACAACAGCATTGTCAACGCCTATCATTACAAGTCATTGATCTTGATGGAACAATTTGCCATCCTGCTCCAAAAGAAAGCAGACCAGGTATTTTTCAAGCAAAGGGCTGCGCAGGTGAAGCAATCTTTTTCTGATATGTTCTTTGACAAAAGTACCGGTCTTGTAAGGGACGGAGATACAACCCATCATGCTTCTTTCCATGCCAATTTTTTTGCCTTGGATTTTGGATTGCTGGATCAAAAGCAAAAAGCCAACGTCATTCCTTTTGTGATCAAAAAAGAAATGGCCTGCAGTGTTTATGGTTCACAATTCTTGATGGATGCATTGTATGAAAACGGGTTGGAAAACGAAGCACTGGCATTGCTCCAGTCAAGAAAAGACAGGGGATGGTACCACATGATTGAAGTGGGAGCAGGGATGACAATGGAGGCCTGGGACAGCAAGTTCAAGCCCAACCTGGACTGGAACCATGCCTGGGGTGCTGCACCAGCCAATATCATTGCCTTCAGGCTGATGGGTTTGCGTCCTTCCAAGCCTGGATTCAAAGAAATCCTCATCGATCCACAGCCAGGTGATTTGCAATCAGCAACCTATGTGTTGCCCACTCCATTGGGCCCGGTAAAAGAAACCATTTCAACCATTAACGGGAAACGTTCAGTCGAGGTTGTTCTTCCTGTAGGAATGGCCTACAAGCTTGTTAAAAAAGATTTTCCCATCTCAGTGAAGACTGCGAAACAATAAACATGACTGACATGGGAAAAGCATTCCTTTGAGGGAATTGTATTCAAGGAGTAGTTTGTTGATGTAGTAAAAAAACAGTGTAAAAGAGTAACTTGTGGTATGCGTCAACACATCCATAAGGGTCTCATTTTTTGTTGTTTTCTTTTTGCTTGCTTGGGGAGTCATGCACAAGCGAATCAAGAGCGCCCCAACATCATTTTCTTCATGGTAGATGACATGGGATGGCAGGATTGCTCCCTGCCCTTTTGGGATAAAAAAACGCCACTGAACATGATCTTCCGCACCCCCAACATGGAGCGGCTGGCAGCGCAAGGCATGAAGTTTACCAATGCCTATTCTAATCCTGTATGTACACCCACACGGGTAAGCCTGATGACGGGCATGAATGTGGCCAGGCACAATGTCACCAACTGGACCAATGTAAAAAAGAATACACCAACAGATTATCCGGACAGTGTGTTGAATCCACCGAATTGGAACCACAATGGCATGAGCCCGGTGGAGGGCATCAACAATGCCGTTTTGGCCACGCCATTGCCTTCTTTGTTGAAGCAAGCCGGATACCATACCATTCATTGTGGCAAGGCCCATTTCGCGCCTTATGGCACGCCGGCTTCCAATCCATTGACCGTTGGTTTTGATGTCAACATTGCGGGTACTGCTGCAGGACATCCCGGGAGTTTTCTAGCCAAAGACAAATACAAGGGTAATCCCAATGATACACTCTGGGGCGTCCGTGGCCTTGAGAAGCATGCTGCGAAAGGAACATTTTTAACCGATGCATTGACAGAAGAGGCCATTGCTGCCATGCAGACAAATGAAAAAACAGGAAAGCCTTTTTTTCTTTTTATGGCGCACTATGCAGTGCATCTGCCTTTCAGCAAGGACGATCGTTTTTACCAGCACTATATCGACAAAGGCCTTACGGATACAGAAGCCAAATATGCTGCACTGGTGGAAGGGATGGACAAAAGCCTGGGCGAGTTGATGGACTATCTGAAGCAGCGTGGGCAAGACAAAAATACCATCGTGATTTTCATGACAGACAATGGAAGCCTCAGTTTGGTACCGCCCCGCAGCGGGAAAGTACATACACAGAACCTTCCGTTAAAACAAGGAAAAGGCTCGCTCTATGAAGGGGGCATCAGGGTTCCCATGATTGTTGCTGGACCTGGGATACAGCGCAATTCAATCAACCATCAGTATGTAAGCATTGATGATTGGTTTCCTTCCATCCTTGAATTGGCAGGATCCAAAGCATACCAAACAGTGCAAACGATTGATGGGAAATCCATCGTCCCTTTTCTAAAGAATCCTGGTCTGAAAGACGACAAAAAAGTTTTGCTTTGGCATTATCCCAACAACTGGACCAATGTCAACTGCCACGGGATCTCCTGGGGAACGGCCTTGCGCAAAGGCAATTGGAAGCTGGTTTATTTTCACAAGACCGGGGAATTGGAATTGTATGACCTGTCCAAAGACATTGGAGAGGAACATGATTTAGCAAAAGTGCAACCAGCAAAGCTTCGCGAGATGACATCCCTTATGACAAACACATTGAAAAAGCGCAACGCCTCCATGCCAACATTCAAACAGACTGGACAGCAAATTCCCTGGCCAGACGAATCACTGCAGCAGCATTTGAGGCAGGCAATTTCCAAGGCAAATAACTTCCATTAGCAGGGGATTTCATTTATTGTTTTCCCCATTTTCTGTATTCATCCTTATAGGTTCCCATTTTGTCAAATGGGATGGGTTCAAAACCAGGAATCATCTGGTAGGCCTTGGCGTCTGGTTTGAGGGTGAAGTTTTTATTTTTCATGTCTACAAATCCTGGATCCTCTTTTGTTACCCAGTTGTTCTTGCCATCCATCTGTGCATGTTTCCCTCCCAACAATTCAATTGGATTTTCTGGTCCGCCAACAATCAGGTTTCCTTCCAGCATGTTGCCCCTGGAACGCATTGCCTGCCATTCTTTTCCTTCCTGAATCGCATCAAGGTAGGGAAGCAATGCGGGATACCTTGTTGAATAAGGCGGAGACCTGAAATCAATCTCCTGCTCAAGCCTCTTTCTTATGACCCCGTTCTCTCCAAACATTTCCTTTGTTTGTGGTGCAGCCCAGGTATACCAGAGTGCAGAAACTACTGCTGTATGCGCAATCGGGTTGATCACAATGTTATTCTTCATCACAATATTCCAGCCTGCATTGCTGAAAAGCACGCCATGGTTGGTTTTCATGTTGTTGAAAACATTTCCATACACATAAACATCTGTTGATGAATCATCACAGTAAATGCCCATGGTCATCCTGTTCGGGTTGCCGCAGTTGTCAAGATAATTGTAGCGGATCACATTGCCCCTGTCGCTGGGATTTCTACCAATGTACCAGGGAGAGGTATCGTTTGAATTCAGGGTTACATCATGGATATAGTTGTATTCAAACAAGTGGTCGTTTCCATGCACAAAGATGCCATGCCAGTCTGAATTGAAAATCTCGTTGTGCGAAATCCTGTTGCCGCATCCATCCACCCGGATGCCTGCCCAGGTGAATTTGTTTCTCCTGGTGTAGTTGTATACCCTGCAGTTTTCAGCATAACTGTTGCCCTTTGTCAGTGTTTTCTTGTCTCCGCCACTGATGTAAATACCGCCACTGCCGGTATTGTAGACATCACAGCTCAGCACACCATTGTTGCTTCCCGCTTTTCTGTTCCATGCATTGTTCCTGTAAATATGGTTTTGAAAACTTCCAATCTGTCTTGACTGGGGTTCGCCCACATAGTCATCAATGGATGTATTTTCATCCAGCAATTTGGCCCCCTGTCCCATGAAAATGCCTGATGTACCCACATTTCTTACTGTGCAGCCAGCAACAAGGGTATTGTTGCTGCGCTCAACATAAATGCCAATGCCCCTGCCTGCCTCAATGGTCAGGCCTTTCAATGTTACATCCTCGGTTCCTTCCAGGGCAATGATGGGGTCTTCCAGCATGGAAACCTGAACCAAGGCGCTTTTCATGTCTGAAGGAGGCCAGAAGTAAAGGATACCTGATTTTTCATCGATATACCATTCTCCCGGGCTGTCCAGTTCTTCGAGTATGTTGATGGCCACATATTCCTGGAAATCTTTTCCGGCGCCAACGCCGTAGAGATGCGGTTTCTTGAGTTTGACCTGTCCTGCGACGGTGTCTATGAAATCAATCGGGTTGTAGTCATCTCCAAAACCATAATTGAGGGTTCCCTGGATCCAGATATTTTGTTGACCAACCCATTTTTTATGCCTGCTGTCTGTATAGGCAAAAAGCGCACCCCGATTGGATTTGTCGCCAGTGCGGGGAACGGATCCCGGGTCGGATACTTTGCCGATTTTCATGGCACCCTTGTTGGGATACCTTGAAAGGGTCATGGGTTCACCATTGAAGAAGAGTTCCAGTGTCGCTGGCACAACAGGCAGGCCATGACCATACTGGCGGTGGTTGCCCAAATTCTTGATTCCCTCTGCCCGCAGATCCGCCTGCCATACACTTCCGATGACATTTTTTTCAAGCCTGTTTAAAATGCCCTTATCAGTGACCTTGCTGAATTTTCCGGGGTGTATTGTTTTTCCTCCAGTGATGCTCACCTTTTCTCCTGCTGCTGCTGACCAGGTGATGGGGCCTGCATCTTCTTCAGTAAGCTGGAAGGTTTCCTGAAGGTCATAAATGCCTCCATGGATGATCACATCAAGCCCACCCTTTGGAAGGCCTTTTGTTTTTATAAATGTTCTTACAAGGGACCTGGCAGCCGTAAGGCTGGCAACGGGTTTTTCTTTGGTCCCCGGGTTTTTATCGCTTCCTTTCGGGCTCACATGGATCGATTGTGCCTGGGTTTCAAGGATGCCAATGGCGAGCATCAGCAGGGTAAACCGGAGGTATTTTCTGCGCATGAAATTCGTTTTTTGATTTAGGTATAATTGAGTAAATTACGTTTACTACCACAATAAACACCTTCCCATGAGAGGAATTCTCATCTTTTTTCTTGCGCTGCTGCTTTTCGGTTGTGGCAATACAGATCTCCCAAAAGAAGTTGCTGAGGCCTATGATGCGCTTCCTGAAGAGATTGATTACAATATCCATGTCAAAAAAATACTCTCAGACAAATGCTTCTCTTGCCATGGCCCGGACATGAAAAAACAGAAGGCTGATCTGCGCTTGGACATTGCCTCTTTTGCCTACAGCAAAGTGACCGAGTCTGGTTTGAAGGCCATTGTTCCGGGAAGCCTTTCCAAAAGTGAACTGGTAAAGCGGATCCTCAGCGAAGATGCTGAATATGTCATGCCATCACCTGAGTCTCACCTGGACCTCTCTGCTTACGAAAAAGCCGTGCTGGTAAAATGGGTCAAGCAGGGTGCTGCGTATAAAAAACATTGGGCCTTTGCTCTGTTGAAACCAGTTAACGTTCCATCCGTGCAAAACAAGGCTTGGGTCAAGAATGATATTGATCATTTCACCTTGGATGCAATGGAGAATGCAGGGTTGCCACCTG
The DNA here is from genome assembly GCA_947442625.1 of Chitinophagaceae bacterium. Classification (GTDB taxonomy): domain Bacteria; phylum Bacteroidota; class Bacteroidia; order Chitinophagales; family Chitinophagaceae; genus Pollutibacter. The sequence continues at coordinate 6,902 of CANEWJ010000019.1, read as the reverse complement.
CCAAACAAGCGGACAAGGAAACCCTGATCCGCAGGCTCAGTTTTGACATCAGGGGTATCGCGCCAGCTGTCAAGGAAGTGGATGCTTTTTTAAAGGACACAGATCCAAAGGCCTATGAAAAATTGGTTGACAGCTACCTTGCTTCCCATCACTATGGAGAGCGCATGGCAGCCTATTGGCTGGATGTGGCAAGGTTTGCAGACAGCCATGGATACCTGGATGACAAACACCATGAGGTGAGTCCATGGCGCGATTGGGTGATCAGTGCGTACAACAGAAACATCCCATTTAATGATTTTCTCACCTGGCAGATGGCAGGTGATCTCTTGCCCAATGCCACCAAGGAACAGGTGTTGGCAACCGGATTCAACCGCATGCACAAACAGAATTCAGAAGCAGGGATTATTGACGAGGAGTACCGCGTGGAGTATGTTGTAGACCGCACGAATACACTGGGTACGGCGATGTTAGCCATGACTGTAGGTTGTGCGAAATGCCACGACCATAAATATGACCCCATCAGCCAGAAGGATTATTATTCTTTGTATGCTTTTTTCAACAGTACTTTTGAAAAGGGTAGTCCAAATTATGGAGGACCAGATATGGTGGCCGGACCCACCCTTCGATTGACGTCCGATGCAGACGATCAGAAAATTGGTATGTATGCCAGACAGATTGCTTCACTTGAAAAAAAGGAAGCCCTCAAAGAAAAGCAAAAGCATGCAGCACTTGATGCAGCAACTGAAAAGGAGATCGCTGCAGCGTTGACAGGAAAATTGGTTGCCAAACTTGGTTTTGACAAAACAAAGGTTGTCAAGGATAAGGAGTATTTCATTAATGCCACAGCAAGCAAGATTGATGCTTCCACCAGGATGGCTGAATATGGTCAAGGAGTCATTGGTCGTTCCCTGAAATACAATGATGAAACATCCGTTTCTTTTGAACCCTACAAAGTAGCCTATTTTGAACGCTATGATCCTTTTGCTTTCAGTCTTTGGATCAAGGTGCCAACAAGCTATCCTTTGGCAACTGTTTTTCATGCCAGTGATCCCCACCGCTATGGATACCAGGGATATGATCTTGTGATAAAAGAAAACAAGCTCAATTTCAGGCTGAATCATGCATTTCCACATGATGCCATCAGCATCATGACCAAAGAAAAATTAATGCCCAACCAATGGTATCATGTGGCCATCAGTTATGACGGGAGCAGTAAAGCTTCTGGTCTGCGCATCCACCTTAATGGAAAACAAGCGTCAACTGAAACAGAGTTTGACCATTTGTACAAGAACATTCGTTCATATCCCAATATCCATAAGACTGGCCGTTATCGGGGTCTAGTATTTGGAAAAAGAGAACTCGACCGCAGCATGCCCGGCGGAGAAATTGATGAATTTCATATGTTCACCAATACCTTATCCCCAGCAGAAATCAGGCACCTGTATAGCAAACTACCCTTTGATCCTAAGGGCATCAAAAATGAATACGACAGTACTGCATTGATGCTTGCGCGCAAATCGTTGTGTGATGTGTATGATTCAACCAAAGAAGTCATGGTGATGGGAGATCTTCCCCAGGCCCGTCCCACCTATGTATTGAACAGGGGATTGTATGACAGCCATGGCGACAAGGTTGAACCTTCAACACCAGCGGCCATCATGCCTTTCCCCAAAGGCCTGCCCAAAAACAGGCTGGGTCTGACACAATGGATGTTTGATGATGAGAACCCATTGACATCAAGGGTTGCTGTGAACAGGATGTGGCAATTGGTTTTTGGAAAGGGATTGGTTTCTACATCTGATGATTTTGGCAACCAGGGCGCCATGCCCACCCATCCTGCATTGTTGGATCATCTTGCAGTCTACTACATGAAAAACAAGTGGGATACAAAGGCGTTCATGAAATACATGTTCATGAGTGCCACCTATCAGCAATCCTCACTGGCCGATCCAGCGGTGGTGAAAAGCGATCCAAACAATGCCCTCCTGACAAGGAATCCTCGTTATCGCTATCCTGCTGAAATGCTGCGCGACAATGCGCTTGCTGCGGCAGGATTGCTTTCCAACAAGGTTGGAGGGGAAAGTGTTTATCCCTACCAGCCTGAGGGTTTATGGGATGCCTTGAGCGATAAGGTTTGGCGCTATCAATATATTTTATCTGAAGGCGAGGACCTTTACCGGAAAAGCATTTATACCGTGAGGAAGAGAACCAGTGTTGTGCCCTTCATGCAGATCTTTGATGCATCCGACAGGTCGGTATGTTTGGTGAAGCGTCCCGTTTCCAGTTCGCCGATGCAATCCCTTGCCATGCTGAATGATCCCCAGATTGTTGAAGCCTCAAGGCATGTGGGGGCCAGGATGATCAGAGAAGGTGGTGCCAGTATTGAAAGCCAGTTGTTATACGGGTTTCGGTTGATTACAGGCCGCAAACCCAACAAGAAAGAAGCCCAATTGATGAAGCAAATGTACCTGGCTGAATTGAACAACTTTCAAACCCATCCGGAGAAAGCAACAGCACTGGTGGCTGTGGGAAAAAGCAAACTGGATCTACCCGATGTCCATCAATTGGCTGCCATGGGCAGTACTGCATTGGCATTGATGAATACCGATGAGTTCCTCACAAGAAAATGATTGACCATGAATGAGTTGATGAAAATGCATTTCGAAAACAAGCGGAGAGAATTTCTCCGCGGTTCAGTCCTTGGACTGGGGGGAATTGCAATGGGTTCATTGCTGGGTTGTGGCAGCAAAAATGCAGACCGAAAAGCGGTGCAACAGGTTGCTGAAGAAATCAATAAGCCGCTGGTCAATCCGCATTTTCTTCCCAAGGCAAAAAGGGTGATTTATCTTTTCCAAAGTGGGGGTCCTTCCCAAATGGAATTGTTCGATTACAAACCCATGCTCTACAGCATGCATGGACAGGAAATTCCTGCCTCTGTCATTGGCAAGAACAGGATATCCGGAATGGTCAGCAACCAATATTCTTTTCCATTGGCCATGCCTGCAGCTACTTTCAAACAACATGGGGCTGCTGGTGGATACTTCAGTGAACACGTTCCCCATATTGCAGCAATCGCAGATGATATCTGCGTAGTAAAGTCCATGTTCACTGAACAGATCAACCATGAGCCTGCAGTGATTTTCACGCAAACGGGCAATCAATTGAGTGGAAGGCCTTGCATTGGATCATGGCTCAGCTATGGTCTGGGGAGCATGAATGACAATCTTCCATCTTTCATCGTGATGGTTTCCAAAGGCGGAGGAGATCAACCCATCAGCAGTGCTGCCTGGAGCAGTGGCTTCCTGCCTTCTCATCACCAAGGTGTGCAGTTCATGACGGGGAATGAGCCGGTTCCTTTTCTTAACAATCCACAGGGCATTGATCGCATGGACAGAAGAAGGGCACTTGATTTTATCAAGGGCTTCAACAATATTCAAAACGAGGTTTGGCATGATCCGGAAATTGAAAGCCAGATCAACCAGTCAGAAATGGCTTACAAGATGCAGATGGCCATTCCTTCCATCACAGATCTTTCTGATGAGCCACAACATATCCTGGACATGTATGGTCCGGATGTCATGACACCGGGGACTTTTGCGCACAATTGCATCATGGCCAGGAGGCTGGCAGAAAAGGATGTTCGTTTTGTACAGCTCTACCATCTTGGATGGGATCATCATGGTTCAATTGCCTCTGGAATCAAAAAGGCAACATCGCTCACAGACCAGCCATCAGCCGCGCTGGTCAAGGATTTGAAGCAAAGGGGCTTGCTGGATGATACATTGGTGATATGGGGCGGAGAGTTTGGAAGAACAAGTTTCTCTCAAGGAAAACTTACGCCGGAAGGATTCGGAAGAGACCATCATCCCGGCTGTTACAGCATCTGGATGGCAGGTGGTGGCATCAAGCCGGGCATGGTCTATGGTGAGTCAGATGATTTTGCCCACAATGTAGTCAAAGACAAGGTGCATGTGCATGATTTCCAGGCCACCATGATGCACCTGCTGGGGATTGACCACGAGCAATTCATTTACAAGAGCCAGGGCAGAAGGTACCGCCTGACGGATGTTTCAGGAGATGTAATCCATAACCTGATTGCATGATCATCAATTTCTTGGGGCACCTGCATCCTGTTTTTGTACACCTGCCCATCGGCTTTCTCGCACTTGCCTATGTGATCCAGTATTTGTTCAAGTCCAACACTGAAAAATCAAGGCTGATTGATTTTGTGCTGGTTGCAGGTATTCTATCTTCCCTTTTGGCTGCATTTTTCGGCTGGATGTTGTCCTTGTCCGGAGGATATGAGGAGAACTTGCTGGATTGGCACCGGTATACTGCCATTGCAGTGTGTGTAGTTTCCATTGCATTGCTGGCCTACAAAAAGTATAAAAAAGAGGAATACAGAACACCCTACTATCATGCCGGATTTCACCTGATGATGTTGACGCTTTTGCTGGCCGGACATTTTGGAGGAGAGATGACCCATGGTGAAGGCTATCTTTTCTCTGAAGCAACAGATACTGAAACTGGTGTTGTTGTTGAAAAACAAAAAATCACAACGTTGACGGCTGCTTCAACCGTCAGCGTTTATGATGGCATTGTTGAACCGGTGCTGGCACAAAAATGCATGCAATGCCATAATCAAAAAAAGAAGAAAGGTGACTTTCAGTTGCACACCCTTGAAGCCCTGATGAAAGGGGGTAAAAATGGGAAGGCCATCGTTGCAGGCGATCTTGACCACAGCGAATTTATTCGCCGCATTTTGCTGGACAAAGGTGATGAAAAGCACATGCCCCCTAAAGGCAAATCACAGTTGACACAACCAGAGATTGATCTTTTGTCTTGGTGGGTCTTGCACGGTGTTTCCACTTCACAGTCAGTCAAAGCGGTAAGCGCCAATGATACCATAAGAAAATTTTTATCGGATGCAAGGAAGCAATCAGCAGGACCTGCTGCACTCGATTCCATTGCTCCTGCCGATGCAGCAAGCATCGCAGCCCTAAAGAAAATCAATGTTGCTGTTGTTCCCCTTGCCACTGGCACCCATTTCCTGGAGCTGAACATGGTGAATGCTCCTTCTTTTGGAGACAAGGAGGCCCCACTGTTGCAGAAAATAGCTCCACAGGTGATGTGGCTGGTATTGGCCGATACAAAGATTACTGATGCAGGTTTTGAATCTTTGAAATCCTGCGCCAATACCACACGATTGAACCTCAAAAATACTGCGATCACCAATGCGTCCATAGCCTTGATTGGGCAGTTCAAAAAACTGGAATACCTGAACATCGTGGGAACCAACATAGATGATGCGGGTCTGTTGGGGCTAACCCCATCCGCCACATTGAAGAAAATCTTTTGCTGGCAGTCAGGTATTACCACCAATGGTGTGATGGCGTTCCAGAAAAAATATCCCAACATTGAAATAGACTTCGGAGAAAAAAAATAATATGTCTGCAACAGGACTGAGTTCTCCTGCTGTCCGCATTTTTAGTATAGTTTATTTAACTTTAAACGAGAATCGAATTCACCATGAACACAATACCAGATATCGTTGCGCAAGAGTTGGATGCCCCCTTTGACCTCACACAAGAGCAGATTGCTTATTTTAGGGAAAATGGATTTGTCAAAATTCCAGGAGTACTTTCAAAGCAGGCACTTCAGGCCATGGATGAAATCATTACTGCTGAAGTGAACCGGTTGAATACCCAATACCTTGCCATGGAAGACAGGGATACCTATGGCAAAGCATTTTTGCAGATCATGAACATCTGGAGAAATTCAGCTGCTGTAAAGCAGATTGTTTTCAGCAAGCGCCTTGCTAAAATTGCAGCTGATTTATTGGAGGTTGATGGGGTAAGACTTTACCACGACCAGGCCCTTTACAAAGAGCCAGGCGGTGGTCATACGCCCTGGCATGCAGACCAGTATTATTGGCCTTTGTCCAGTGATAAAACGGTTACGGCCTGGATCCCTTTGCAGGAAACACCGATGGAATTAGGGCCACTTGAATTCAGTGCAAAGAGTTTTGAAATCACTGAAGGGCGAGACAAAGAAATTGGAGATGAAAGCCAGGCCTATCTTGATAATATACTTAGAAATACAGGATTCAGCCATGTTGTGGAAGCCTTTGGATTGGGCGAGATAAGTTTTCATACGGGATGGTTGTACCACCGTGCTGGCCCGAATACGACGAATACAATGCGCAAGGTGATGACCATGATTTACATGGACAAAGACATGAAGCTCAAGGCGCCTGAAAACAAGAACCAGCAGGCTGATTGGGATGCATGGTGTCCTGGTGCTACCATTGGAGCGGTGATTGATACTGAAATGAATCCTGTTATTTTTCAATGATTATTTGTTTTTGATAGATCAATGACTCCAAAAAATATCACATGGCATATAGATTAAATACCGCTGACATAGACATATTTCATCAGGATGGATACCTCATTGTCAAAAACTTTTTTTCATCTGCAGAGATCATGAAATTGTACTCCATTGCTACCAGCGATGTGGTTGTCAAAGACAATGCCACCAATGTTACCGACAGCAGTGGAAAGAATTCAAAACTTACGCTTTGGTTTACCCCTGGCGATGATGTATACAGCATGATGCTGAGGAGTGAAAGAATGGTTGATGCTGCGGGAAAGCTTTTGGATAGTGATGCACCTGTTTGTCATTTTCATACCAAGTTGATGCAAAAAGAACCAAAGGTTGGTGGCGCCTGGGAGTGGCACCAAGACTATGGTTATTGGTACAAGAACCAGTTTCTGTTTCCTGACCAATTGGTGAGCATCATGATTGCATTAACCCCTGCCAACAAGGAAAATGGTTGTTTGCAGGTTATCAAACGCTCTCACAAACTCGGAAGGGTTAACCATGGTTTTGCCGGTGAACAG
>CANEWJ010000018.1 GCA_947442625.1 Chitinophagaceae bacterium | reverse complement strand
TTCATCTGTATCCCTGGCATCGGTTGGCTGATGTGCCTGGCCAAGGTATAGGTGCAAATTGTCCTCATGGTCGCGGTAACGATCCATGAACAATTGCCAATGGGATGTATAAATGATCGTATTTTCAGGAATGAGCTTGAAGAGATCAATTTTTTCACCCCCCTCATATGCTGCATCAGCATTGGGGATGATGTTGACCTGCAGGAGTTTGCGCTCACTGAGCTGGGTTTCAGGATCAAAAATCCTGATGGAGTCAACCTCCTGGCCAAACAGTTCAACCCGGTATGGCTTTTCATTTCCGAAGGAATAAATATCGAAAATTCCCCCCCGCATCGCAAACTGACCGGGTTCATAAACGAAATCGGCCCTCTCAAACCCGTATCCAACCAACTTTTCCATGACAAGGTCGGTATCCAGCCGATCGTTCACCTTGATGGAAATAATATTGGAAGAAAGTGACTCGGCCGTTGACACTTTCTCCATCAATGCCTCTGGATAAGTAACGATGATTTTCCTGTTTCCGCCCCCGGCCAATCTTGTCAATGCCTCCGTTCTGAGCATCACATGGCTGCTGCTCTGGATCCTGAAATTCTTGTTGGTTTTGAAGGAGGAGGGAAAATAGAAAAGGTCAATGGGATGGATCAGCTGTTCCAAATCATTGTGAAAATAGGCAGCTTCTTCGGCGTCCTCCAAAATGATCATGTGGTTGAGCCCATTCAGCTCACTGCGTTGGTAAAGGGCTGAAAAAAGCACTGCAGCATAGGAGCCTGCCATTTTGGTGCAAAGTATCTTTTGGGATTTAGGCAAAAGAATGGCCTCCGCCATCTGTTGTACAGGGGGGGACTGAACATAACCATCCAAAAGAAACTGCAGATTCATGCCTTCACAAGAACAGCGAAGATACGATTAAACTTTTCAGGCTTTTCAGGTCAAATTTTTATGACATAAAAAGCGAACCTGAAGCTTAAAAATTGGTTAAATTGCCTTACACGCTACCAAACTTGTATATGAACAAACACAAAGCCCTCATCGTTCCTGCCATTGCGATCGTCCTCATGGGTGTATTGTACCTTTTCAACAAGGAAGAAAAACAAGTTGGGTTACCAAAAAGACTTACCATCCTCAACGATGAAGAAGAGGAGTTGGAGACCGAGAATTCCACAAAAAGGGCAGAATATGAATGGATGCTCTCCAGGGACCCTAAAACCGGACTGATTCCCGAAGGCATCAGGTCTCAGGAACTGGCCATCATGAGAAATATGCCCATCCGCGATAATGGCATATTCAATAGCCCACTCGTGAATAACCCATATACCGCTGCTGGACCTACACAGAATGGAGGCAGAACCAGGACACTGGTATTTGATAAACGGTATAATGGTACAACCAACAGGGTTATCATTGCTGGTGGAATCACCGGTGGAATATTCAGGAGTACTGATGCAGGAGCCACTTGGACCTTTGTGCACCCTGCCAACCAGGTAAGGAGTCTTTCAACCCTGGCCCAGGATACAAGGGCAGGATTTGAGAACACCTGGTACGCAGGTACTGGAGAACCGCTGGGCGCTTCAGCAGGATACCCTTCCGGATTCATTTACGGTGAGGGCATGTTCAAGTCTATCGACAATGGTGCCACCTGGACAAAGCTCAGTTCTACCAATCCTATAGACATTACGATCTTTTCTGCTTCCTCGCCATGGTATTTTGTTCACAAGCTTGCCGTGCATCCGATAACCGGAGATGTCTATGCGGCTGTACATAGAAGAATCTTGCGTTCATCTGATGGTGGCAATACCTGGACTGAAGTATTTGGGAGTACGACCGGTGCAACCTCGACAGGTGGAATTGCTGACCTTGCCATCAACAAAACCGGATCTAGGGTATTGGTTGCCATGAGTGGAAGAAATGCTGACAGGGCACTCGCAGGTGTTTTCACCTCTCCTACAGGCAATGCTGGATCTTTTACAAGAATTGCAGGTGGCGTAAAAGACGCTGCAGACTCCATACCAGGATGGAAGGGATATGACAACAGCATCACTGCTGGAGAATTTGCAGGAGGATGGGGAAGAATGGTCATTGCGCTTGCACCTTCAAATCAAAACATTCTTTACGTGATGGTTGAAAATGCAGATGATGCAGCCGCTGGCAGGCCAGAAGCAGATCTTTTCAAATGCAATATGGCAACAACGCCGTTCACCTGGACCAAATCCGATACCCTGGTGGCACAAAGGAGAAGCGGTTCAACCAATACAAACAGATACATGGAATTGCAAGGTGGCTATAACATGCTCCTGGGTGTTCATCCAACCAATGCAGACCTTGTGCTGGCAGGAGGTGTCAACCTTTTCCGGTCCTTGGATGGATTTGCCACAAAGGACAATTCAAGTTTCATTGGCGGTGTTTCATCAACTACCTATGTAGACCCAAAAGTTGTCAGCCATGCAGACATGCACAGTTACGCTTTTGACCCAACCAATCCCAACAAAGTATTGATTGCGTCTGATGGTGGTATTGGGCAAATCAAGGACATCACATCACCCACGGTTGAATGGTCATTGGGGAGCTCACAATACCAGACGCTTCAGTACTATCATGTTGGCATAGACCCGACAACCGGTAGCAGAAACTATTTCGGGGGTGCCCAAGACAACTCAACCACTTTCCGCGACAGAACAGGTATATTCCCCCAAGCGGTAAGTGACAGCAATGACCATTATATAATATTGGGAGGCGATGGCTGCCAAGTGGGTATGACCAAAAAAAATACTGCTGGCAATCAATTTCTTTTCTGTGCAGCTCAGTCTGGACAGATGTACAGGATGAAATTATTTGATTTCAACAGTGGTCTTTACACCCTTATCAGGCCTACTGGCAGTGCTGATGGTGAGTTCATCACCTATTTTCACCTTGATCCGGACAATACTGATTTCTTATACTATGTTTCAAAAAACAGCATCTACAGAACTGGGGATGCTGCCACCGTATCTGCTTCAAACTGGACCCTGATGGATGGCGTCACTACACATGTGACAGGAAGTATTTTTGCATTGGCTACCACAAGAGGGCAATATACTGCCAACAATCACCTGTTTATTGGCACATCCTCGGGAAAAATATACAGGCTCAAGGACCCACAATGGGGTGCCTCAGGCAACCAACCCTTCGACATCACCCCCAGTGGAATGAGCTCTGGATCAGTAGTAAAAGATATCGCCGTGAATCCAAGGAACCAGGATACGGTTATGGCCGTTGTTTCCAATTACGGTGTGAATTCTATATTCTGGACTGGCAATGCCACTGCAGCACTCCCCACCTGGCAGGTTGCAGAGGGTAACCTTACGATTCCTTCTGTCAGGGCTTGTGAAATCATTGCAAAAACAAATGGCGTTGAATATTATGTTGGCACCTCCATAGGACTCTACAGCACAACAACCATCAATGGGGCCAGTACGGTATGGGCAAGAGAAACAGGTACTGCGGGAACACCTGCTGCCATGATGAACGAGGCCATCATCAACTCAATAGCCCACCGGTGGACCGATAATACCATGGTTGTAGGAACCCATGGAAACGGTATGTTTGCTACTACCATCGGCAGCCCCATCACCATTACCACTGCCATTACCAATCCTATAAGGAACAATACAGGTTTCATTAAGAATATCTATCCAACCGTTACCCATGACCTGGTCAACTACCAGGTGGGAGACCTTTACAGCATCAAAAGAATAAGCGTTCAGGTAACCAGCCTTTCAGGTGCAGTGGTTTCTAAAAAGGAAACCGGATACCAGAACGGATACATCAACCTTGGCAATCTTTCAGCCGGTGCTTACATTTTGACCATCACGAGCAACGACAGAAAATACCAAACCACCAAGAAGATCATCAAAAACTAAACTCCTGGCCGGCCCTGTAGCCGGCCTTTTTTTACCATGTTCATCATCGGAAAAATCCTGTTCTTTTTTTTAAGCCCATTTGTCTGGATCTTCATCTTGGTCATCCTCACTGCGTTGACCAAGACGGAAATCAAAAGAAAAAAACTGGCCGGCATTGCGTTGGCTGCTCTGCTTTTTTTCACCAACCCTTGGTTAATCAACAACCTGCAATATCCATTTCATGCTCCACCAATGCCCATGGCAGCCAATGAAAAATATGATGTGGGCATTGTATTGGGTGGCATGACCAGCTATGACAAGGTCAACAAACAAGGACATTTCAACATGTCATCAGACAGGTTCATCCAAACCGCCTTGTTGTACAAAAAAGGGTATATCAAAAAAATTATTGCGTCAGGCGGACAAAATGGAATGTTCCTTGAAGATGATTTTATGGAAGCTGAGTTTGTTGCCAAAAACCTGATTGATCTTGACATTCCTGTGGAGGACATTTGGATTGAGAACCAATCAAAAAACACCATAGAAAATGCTCAATTCTCCAAGCAAATCATTGACAACAATGGCGGGATAAAAACCAAGGCAGTGCTGATCACTTCAGCCTTTCATATCCCCAGGGCAACGCTCACATTTGAACAGGCGGGCATAGCGGTAAGGCCCTACCCTTGTGCTTTCTCCATGTTGCCCTCCGCCACCAGGTTCAGTGCTGCCACCATGATTCCAGCAAGCTGGGCAATGGACAGTTGGGGTGGATTTTTCAGGGAACTGATTGGCATCACCTACCTCAAACTGAAAGGAGCAAAATGATGGCTATAGCTTGCTTTTGATGAACGCTACCAATCCCTGAATTGGGATTCTTTCCTGTGTCATTGTATCGCGGTAGCGGATGGTAACCGTCTGATCCTCCTTTGTCTGGTGATCAATGGTGATGCAAAATGGGGTTCCCAATGCATCCATCCTGCGGTAGCGCTTACCGATGGTGTCTTTCTCTTCATAAAAACAGTAGAACTCCGTTCTGCAAGTGGCCATGATTTCTTTGGCGATATCGGGCAATCCCTCTTTCTTCAACAGGGGCAAAACAGCCAGCTTGATGGGGGCAATTTTGGCAGGAATTTTCAGTACTACCCTGCTGTCTTCACTGCCATCCTCCTTGGTCCATTTCTCTTCCTGGTAGGCATGGCACATGGTCAGGAGAAACATCCTGTCCAGACCAATGGAAGTTTCAATGACATAAGGAACATAGTTCTGGTTGATCTCTGTATCAAAATACTGTAATTTCTTACCACTGTATTGCTGATGGCTTTTCAGGTCAAAGTCTGTGCGGCTGTGAATGCCCTCAACTTCTTTCCATCCAAACGGGAAGGCAAATTCGATATCCACTGCTGCATCCGCATAGTGGGCCAGTTTGACATGGTCGTGGAAACGGTAACTCGTTGCAGGGATACCCATGGACTCATGCCATTTCATGCGCTCCGCTTTCCAATAAGCATACCATTCCTGCTGTGTACCAGGCCTGATGAAGAACTGCATTTCCATCTGCTCGAATTCACGCATCCTGAATATAAACTGACGGGCCACAATTTCATTCCTGAAGGCTTTTCCCACCTGTGCAATACCAAAAGGTATTTTCATGCGGGCGGTCTTTTGCACATTCAGGAAGTTGACAAAAATACCTTGAGCGGTTTCAGGCCTCAAGTAGATCTCACTGGCATCTTCTGCAACCGAACCCAGCTGGGTGGAGAACATCAGGTTGAATTGACGCACATCGGTCCAGTTGCAGGTTCCGCTCACCGAACATTTCATTTTGTTGTCATCAATCAATTGCTTCAAGCCTGCATAATCATTGGCTGCCAGCAAGGCCTCCATATCCGCAATCAGCTTTTCAGCTTCCGTGGTCTTTCCTTCCTTGCTCAAAGCATCAGCTACTCCTTCAATAAGATGATCGACACGATACCGCTTTTTTGAATCCTTGTTATCGATCATCGGATCGCTGAAATTGTCTACATGCCCGGATGCTTTCCAGGTTGTGGGATGCATGAAAATGGCTGCATCAATACCTACAATATTGTCGTGCATGCGGGTCATGGCATTCCACCAGGCTTCACGGATATTTTTCTTTAATTCACTGCCCCATGGGCCATAATCATACACGGCACTGAGCCCGTCATAAATTTCACTGGACTGAAATACGAAGCCGTATTCCTTTGCATGGGATATAATTGCCTGGAACTTGTTTTGATCATTGACTACCATAGCCCGCAAAGATAATAAAACAAAGGGAAGCGGTGCAACTGCAAAAGGCAGCGAATTGTTGAGGCCTAATGCAATTTTTCATTGTTTTTGTGCCGGTCTGCATCGCGCTTTGTTTTTTTGTCCATGTTCTTTGAGAAAGCTTCTGTCAGGTCAATACCCGTCTGGTTGGCAAGGCAAATCAACACCCATAAAACATCTGCCATTTCATCTGCAAGATGATCGCCATTTTCTGATGATTTAAAGGATTGATCTCCATATTTTCGGGCCATGACCCTTGCCAACTCACCGACTTCCTCTGTAAGGATGGCCATGTTGGTCAATTCACTGAAATAGCGGACACCAATGGTTTTGATCCACTCATCTACCTGTTGCTGGGCTTCGCTGATGGTCATTTATTCCTTGTTTTTTGTATCAATGATAATGGTGACAGGACCATCGTTCAAGAGCTCCACTTTCATGTCTGCACCGAAGATACCTGATTGAATTTCCTTGCCTAGATCTGTTGCGAGTTGTTGCTTGAATTTTTCATACATGGGGACAGCGATTTCGGGCTTGGAGGCCCTGATATAAGAGGGCCGGTTTCCTTTTTTTGTGGCAGCATGAAGGGTAAACTGGCTGACCACCAAGACTTCACCCTCAATGTCTTTCACAGACTTGTTCATTACCCCCTCTTCATCATTGAAGATGCGCAGGTTGACAATCTTACCGGAAAGCCATTCAAGATCTTCCTGACCATCACTGTCTTCTATGCCAACAAGCACAAGCAGGCCTTGCTGGATTTGCCCGGTAATTGCTCCGTCAACCTTCACCAATGCATTTGAAACCCTTTGTATCACTGCTCTCATGCGTTCATGTTTACCAGTGTAAATCTATGAAATGAAAACAGATATTAGCACTGAGATGGCAGAACCCTTATATTTGTTCAAACTGTTATATTTTGGGAGGAATCAAACAACTGGCGAACCAAACCCTTTGGTTTGGCCTGAGCAATATACTCGGAAGGTTCATCAGTTACCTGCTCACCCCGATTTTGTTGTACAGTTATCATGCTGGCGATTTTGGTGACATTGCCATCCTGTTCGCCGCTGCGGCTTTCTTGAACATCATTTTCACATACGGAATGGAGACATCCTATTTCCGTTTCACCCAGGTGGAGGATGAAAAAAAAGTTTTCAATACCGCCTTGAGCAGCCTGGTGCTGACCACCCTGTTGTTCTCCTTTTTGTTGATCCCGCAAGCCCAACTGCTGGCCAACATGATGCAGCAAAGTGAACATCCTGATTTTGTTGTATGGGTGATTGCCATTGTAGCATTGGATACCCTATCCGTACTTCCTTTTTCCAAACTAAGGCATGCAGGCAGGCCAAGAAAATTTGCCTTGATCAAACTGGCCAATATCCTCATCAACGTCGGGCTGGCGGCTTTTTTCCTGTTGCTTTGCAAACCGGCACAGGAAGCAGGGACGGGTTCATTTCTCGGAGGATTGTATGATCCTGCCATTGGCGTAGGGTATGTGTTTATTGCACAATTGCTGGCAAGCATCATCACCCTCGCGCTTTTGTTCAGGGAATGGAAGGGTTTCAGGATGACATTCGACAAAAAACTATTGACAGAACTGATGATATACTCCTTGCCCCTGGTTGTGGTCGGTTTTGGTGGCATGATCAATGAAACCATTGACCGGTTCATGGTGCTCTTCCGCTTTTCAGGTACTGTACAGGAAGCAAGGGCGGCCAATGGCATATACAGCGCCAATTATAAGCTGGCCATCCTGATTGTCATTTTCATACAAACCTTCAGGATGGGTGCAGAACCTTTCTTTTTCAAAAACGCATCCAGTGAAAATGCAAAAACTACCTATGCAAGGATCATGAACCTCTTTGTGGTTGCCTGTTGCTTCTGTTATCTCGGCGTTGTGCTCTACCTGGACATCTGGAAACATTTCATGAGTGTAAACAAGCATCCTGAGTACTTGCAAGGATTGGTCGTTGTGCCTATCCTGATGCTTTCAAAAATTTTCCTGGGCATTTACTACAACCTTTCTATTTGGTACAAACTGACCAACAAGAACAGCACCGGTGCAGTGATTACCATTGTTGGTGCATTGATTACCCTGCTTGTTAATTACCTGCTCATCCCTTCCATGGGATTTTTAGCATGTGCCTGGGCCACCGTGGCCTGTTATGGCACGATGATGTTGATGAGTTATTTCTTGGGGCAAAAACATTATCCCATCCCATATGAATGGAAAAAGGTATTGGGCTATATTGGGCTATCGGTACTCCTCTACCTGGTACATGCCTTGATCAGGGCCAACGCAGGGAAAATATGGTTGGTACATGGTAGCGCAACCATGCTCATGCTCATTTTTACGCTGATTGTATTGGTCAAAGAGAAAGCAGAACTGACAAAAGTGCCCCTGATCAAAAAGCTGTACAAGGGGCCTGCCCACATTTAAGCAGACACATAAGGATTGTAGACTTTCTCATGCCCGATGGTGGTAGGTATGCCATGGCCGGAGTAAACGATGGTTTCATCGGGCAAGCAATACAATTTTTCAAGAATGCTATTGACCAAAATGGAAGGGCTGCCTCCGGGGAGGTCGGTTCTTCCAACGCTTTCCCTGAAAAGCACATCCCCAGCCATCACAAAACCGCTTTTACCAGCATAGAAACTGATGCTCGCGGGTGAATGCCCTGGAGTAAAAAGCACTTGGATCGTCTCATCACCCAATGTCAAATGACTGTTCTCATCCAGAAAATGAATGGGTCCGGAATAATTATCAAATGGCAGGTTCCACATCAATCCGCTGGTTGGCGCCATCTCCAACACCTGCTGCTCTCCCGCATGGATGTGGAGTTCCAGCCCATAGGTTTCATACACAAACCTGTTTCCAAATACATGGTCAAGATGACAATGGGTATTGACCAACATGATGGGTTTCAGCTGCTTTGCTTCGATGAAGCCCCTGAGTTGATCACGCTCTTTGTCAGTATAACATCCTGGATCCACGACAATGCAATCCCCCCCTTCATTGTACATCAGATAGGTATTCTCTTGCAGGGGATTGAACTGGAAAATTTTAACGTTTATCATAGCCGCTTTTTCTTGGGTAAATGCGTTAATTTTAGATTGAATACGTGGCATTGAACGCAGACTGCGAAGATATCTAATCATTTGAATCATAACACCATGCGAAAATTTTTGCTCCCTGTTTTTGTGCTTGTCCTTTTTGCCCTGCAATCATCTGCACAGGTAAGCACGGTTGAGTTTGGGAAAAACAGGGTACAATACAAGAAATTCAACTGGCGGTATTACCAAACAAAGAATTTCAATACCTACACCAATGAGGGTGGATTGGCATTGGGAAAATTTGTTGCACAGGTGGCAGAAGAAGAACTTGGAGCGATTGAGGAATTCGTTGAATATGGCTTGCAGAGAAGGGCAAACATTGTGATTTACAACAGCTTCACAGACTACAAACAATCCAATATTGGATTGGGCATTGATTGGCAAAACACCGGCGGTGTAACCAAACTCGTCAACAACAAGATTCTTTTGTATTTTGATGGCAACCTCAATGAATTGAGAACAAGGCTCAGGCAAGGCATTGCACAAGTTTTGGTGGAAAATCTTTTGTTTGGAGATGACCTCGGCGAATTTGCCAGCAACCAGGCATTGCTGGACCTGCCCAAATGGCTCACCGATGGATATGTTTCTTATGTTGCTGAAAACTGGAGCCCTGTGCTGGATGATAAACTCAAGTCAGCACTGTTATCGGGCAAATACAGGACCTTTTACCAATTTGCGTTCAGTGAACCTTACCTTGCAGGACATGCTTTTTGGCGGTTCATCGGCGAACATTACAAAAAGGACAACATCACCTACTTCCTTTACTTGTCTCGGATCTACAAAAGCCTCAACGCTTCAAGTGTAAAAGTTACCAAGAAAAAATTCCGTGACCTGCTTACGGATTTCATGGACCTGGAAACTGAAAAATACCAGAATGATTTGAAAGGCAGACGCAACCTGCCCAAAGGAAATGTTGTGACCCTTGAAGAAAAAAAGAATGGACGTGATTACTACCGATTTCAAGCCAACCCCATTGCCCGCAACAACAGCTATGCAATGGTGGAGTATAAAAAAGGCATATACCGAGTAGTGTTAGATGATCTTTCTGATGAAAGAAAAACCTTGTTGAAAGCAGGGGTGCTCAACAACCAGGATGAGTTGAATCCCAATTATCCTTTGCTGGCATGGGATCCCAAAGGATCAAGGATCCTGGTGGTATATACGGAAGAAGGTAAAATCAAGATGTTCATCTATGATGTGGTGGCAAGGATCAAAACCTTCAAACAGGAACTGGAAGGTTTTCAATTGATCCAGGATGCCAAGTTCATGCTTGATAACAATACCCTTATCCTGAGTGCGGTCAAAAACGGTCAATCGGAT
The DNA here is from genome assembly GCA_947442625.1 of Chitinophagaceae bacterium. Lineage (GTDB taxonomy): Bacteria > Bacteroidota > Bacteroidia > Chitinophagales > Chitinophagaceae > Pollutibacter. The sequence continues at coordinate 18,849 of CANEWJ010000018.1, read as the reverse complement.
ATTTTTGTATACAAGGTCAAGGAAAACAGCGTGCAGCAAATCACCAATGATGTTTACGATGACCTGGACGCATCATTTGTTGCCTTTCCCAGCAAGACCGGCATCTTGTTCTCATCCAACAGGCCCTTACCCAACGCTTCAAAAGCAGATACTGTTATCCCCTCCAGGAACAATTTCAACATCTTCATGGTAGACAATTGGACCAAGAGCGAGTTCAGGCAAATCACACAATTGACCAATCAACCTTATGGACAGGCAAGGTTTCCGCTGCAGTACAATGTGAACCATTTCACGTTTGTGAGTGATGCCAATGGCATCGGCAACAGGTATGCAGGTTTCTTTACCACCCAACGTGCAGGCCTCGATACCTTGTACAGGATCGGCGATGAAATTTTGCGCAATCCTGAAAGAAAAGAATTGGACTCAACCCTTAAGGCCTGGGAAAAAACAACACCTGATTCTATTGGTTATATTTCTATCACCAGTGACAGCACCTATGTTTTCCCCATCACCAATTACCAAAGCAGTTTGCAGGAAACCCGTGGTGCTGGAGACAACAACCAGGTCACAGAAGTTAGGCAAGAAGGCGACCTCAAATTCTTGTATAAATTAAAAATCAACGACGCCGTTCTGGTCAAAAGAAATGTAAATGCAAGACCCACTGACTACATCAAGAAATTGATGGAGGATGAAAGGAAACGCAAAACAGGCCTGATGCTGTACCAGAAAGAAGAAAAAGAAGAGGCCAAAACAGAAAAAAAGAATGTGCTTTTCCAAACTGAGTTTGATCAGGATGTGAAAGACACAACAGCCCTTGTTGCAGAAGAAACCATGGTGGCCCAAAAAGAGGATGTGCTGAAGAAGGCAAAGATGTTTGACTACAGACTCAAATTTGCCTCAGATTATTTGGTTTCAGGTTTCAACAATTCAGTGATGGTCAACCGCTACCAACCCTATGGTGGCGGAACCGGTCCGATATACTTGTCCAATACAGACAACCTGAATGGCATCCTGAGGATGGGAATATCCGATCTCATGGAAGACAAGAAATTCATCGGAGGATTCAGGCTGGCTACCAATTTGCGGGACAATGATTACCTCGCCTCCTTTCAAAACCTCCGGAAAAGATTTGATTGGGGCCTGACGTATTACAGGAGCAACCAGGAAAACTTTCCCATTTTTGATCCATCCGATATCAAGTCTCAGTTGAGGAACAAACTTGCTTCCAACCTCTACCAATTCAATGTCAGCTATCCTTTTGATGAAGTCAAAAGCCTCAGGGCCATGGTGGGATACAGGAGTGATAATGTGGTCATCACTTCAGATGCCAATTACAGCCCTACCCTTACGGCAACAGATACCCTCCTCAAATATGCATTGATCAAGCTTGAGTATGTGCATGACAATACCATCAACCCTACATTGAATATCTGGAACGGATTCAGGTACAAGGTCTATGCAGACATCAATTCAAGGATGGTGAATGCACAGGGTTCAGGAAAATTCATGTTCAATATTGGAACTGATATTCGATACTACTATCCGATCTACCGCAATTTCATTTGGGCAGGCAGGGCAGCCGCCGATTTCTCTTTTGGCTCACAAAAACTCATCTATTACCTGGGGGGTGTTGAGGGCTGGTTGAGACCAAAATTCAACAATGCCATTCTCCCGGCTCCAGACCAGAACTATGCATTCCAGACACTGGCACTCAGCCTCCGTGGGCATAACCAAAATGTTGCCAATGGCAACAACAACGTAGTCATGAGTTCAGAATTCAGGCTACCCCTTTTCACAACCTTGTTCAACAGGCCGGTAAACAATGCATTCCTTCGAAACTTTCAACTGGTGCAATTCCTTGACCTGGGTACTGCATGGAATGGAAAGTTTGATAAAATACAGAGGCCATACTCAGCCTACGGTCTTCCTCCTGTTCAGGTAAATGTGAAAACCGGCGGCATCGGACCCTTTGTGGGTGGATATGGATTTGGTGGAAGAAGTACTTTATTGGGATATTTCCTCAGGGTAGATGCGGGTTGGCCCATGGGCAATTTCTTCAAAGGAAAGCCATCATGGTATTTTTCCCTCGGCCTTGATTTCTAATCATCCAAGAGAAAAAAACAGTCTGGGCAAAGATTATTCTGCCCTTTTCATGCAATGATCCTCCAATCCCTTTTCTAGCTTCACGCCAGAAAAAAGGAGCAGAAAGGAATGTGCAAGAGAATACCATTTTTTAGAATTTTCCTGGCTGCGCTATTGGGTATTTTTCTGGACGCCAATTACCAGCCATCGCTACCTGCCTGGATCATCGTCCTGTCCTTTTTCTTTTCCACCACAATTTGCTTTTTCAAATCAACCCTTATCATCCAATGGAAATGGGGCTGGATATTGGGGAGTTCTATTATAGGAATCCTCATTGCCATCGGTGGCATTTCCAATGCCCTGAGATCCAACAGCAGGATGGTATACCCAGCCCTGGATGCCTCAGCTGTATTGCTAAACATTACAGAAGGCCCAAAACAGGGCAGTGCTTCAAACAGGTATCTGGCAAGGGTTTACAAGGCGGACCAACCAATGCCCAAGCCAATACTCAGCTCCTATGTCTATATCAAAAAAACGGATAGCAGCACCTTTGTACCTGGAGATGTACTGCTTTCGATAACCTTGCCACAGCCGCTCAAAAACAATGCCAATCCAGGGGCTTTTGACTTTTTCACCTATTCCAACCGAAATGGCATTGGCTTTACAATGATGCTGGAGGGCCCATCCCAATACATTAAAATGAGTGAGTCGGCTTCTGGCAGCAAAGACTGGACCTACAGCGTCAGGGAAAAGATCCTGGCCATCATCAAGAATAACATCAAAAACAAACAAAATGCTGGACTGGCTGAAGCCATGCTGATTGGTTATCGGGAGGACCTGGACAAGGAATTGCTGAATGCCTACACCAATACTGGCGTGGTTCACATCATTGCCATTTCCGGATTGCACCTGGGACTGATTTTCATGTTGATGGACCTCTTTATCCGGTCAGTTGCGGGTAGAAAAAAAGCCACATGGGCTGGTCTTTTTATCAGCCTCCCATTGCTCTGGAGTTTTGCCATCCTCACAGGATCCTCTGCCTCTGTGATCAGGAGTGCCATCATGTTCAGCTTTATCATCATTGGCAACGCCATTGGAAGAAAAAGCAATGGCATGAACAGCTTGCTGGGGTCAGCATGTATGTTGCTGCTTTGGAGCCCCGACCTTCGGTTTGATCTTGGTTTTCAATTGAGCTATGCGGCTGTTGCATCCATTTTGTTGTTTGACCAGGAAATCAAGAAATTGGTATTCTTCAAAAACAAAGCAGCCCTTTACCTGTGGAGCATGGTCTCCATCACCTTGGCGGCACAGGTATTGACCACACCAATCGTCATTGCCAATTTTCACCGGTTTCCAACGCTTTTCCTTTTTACCAACCTTGTTGCCGTTCCCTTGTCCAGCCTTGTACTGATCATGGAAATAGCACTCTGCATTGTTCATCCGTTTGATGCGATCGCTACTGGGTTGGGTGCAGCGATCAACATACTGATTCAATTGATGAATGACCATGTGCTGCTGATGGGCAACATTCCTTTTGGCATGATAGACCAGCTTCATGTGAGCAATACCATGATGTTCTTGATTTGCTTCTATGCTGCAGTATGGTATTTCCTGTTCACATCACCAGACAGGTTAATGTATCTATGCCTTGCTTTATTGGGACTGGCTTTGCCGGTGGTATATCTTATCGAAAGCATCCAAACCAGCAAAAAAAAGGAAATCCATGTGCTGAACACCTACGGCGCAACAACGATTGTCCACAGGCATGGCCAGTATGCTACCCTTACTGCCTCAGCATCTTTACTGGACAACAAGAAAAAAACAAAAGAACTTCTCCGCCAAACGGGCCTTGCCCTTGGCATTGAACATTGGACAATTCAATCATTTCCGAACAATCCGGTCATGATCAACCTTCAGGAAGCACAACAAACCAAGCCATGGGTATTGCTCTGCCATGCAAAATCCATCTCACTCAACAACCTAAATGATGTGATCAGCAAAGAAACCCTGATGCTTGCAGATGCATCAACACCGGTGTGGAAAATTAAGCAATGGGAAAAAGAAGCACAAAAGTTACATTTGCGCTTTACATCAATCCCCGAAGAGGGGCCATATACGATTCGCTGCCACCAAACCCAATAATGATGCAAAAACAAATCCGCGCTGCACTGATTTCCGTTTTCTACAAGGATGGCCTTGAACCACTGGTTAGGCTGTTGAGTGAAAATGGCGTCGCCATTTATTCCACTGGTGGAACACAACAGTACATTGAACAGCTGGGCCTGGAATGCATCCCGGTTGAATCTGTGACCGACTATCCCTCCATCCTCGGAGGAAGGGTCAAGACATTGCATCCCAAGATTTTTGGTGGTATCCTTGGCAGGAGAGCAGTAGAACAGGATCTGGCGGAAATGAAAGAGTATGCCATTCCTCAAATTGACCTGGTCATTGTTGACCTGTATCCTTTTGAAGAAACAGTAGCCAATACAACAGAAGAAAAACTCATCATTGAGAAAATAGATATCGGCGGGCCTTCTATGATCAGGGCTGCAGCAAAAAACTTCAGCGACCTGGTGGTCATTGCATCAAAGTCAGACTACGCCCCATTGGTAGAAATCCTCAGGGAACAGCAATGCACTACCACCCTGGCACAAAGAAGAAGTTTTGCAGCCAAGGCTTTTGACATTGTTGGCAATTATGATGTGGCCATTGCACAATATTTCACTGCAGACAATACCAATCAATTCCTGCATTCTTCAGGAAATCCTCAGATCATGCGCTATGGAGAGAACCCTCACCAGCAAGGCATTTTCTTCGGAAAACTCAATGAATTGTTTGACCAGTTGCATGGCAAGGAACTATCCTACAACAACCTGGTGGATGTTGATGCTGCAGTACAATTGATTGCTGAGTTCCAGGGAGAAACCGAATCTACTTTTGCCATCATCAAGCATACCAATGTATGTGGAATTGCTACAAGAGAGCATGCAGCAGAAGCCTGGAAATATGCCTTACAAGGTGATCCTGAAAGTGCTTTTGGCGGAGTGTTGGTTTGCAACAGCACCATCGACATGTCAACAGCAGCACACATCAATGAGCTTTTTTTTGAAGTACTGATTGCCCCTGCATTCGATGCAGATGCGCTGGAAGTGTTGACCACAAAAAAGAACAGGATCCTGCTCATCCAGAAAAAAGATCATCCTGCTACAAAACAATTCAAATCGCTCTTGAATGGCGTATTGGTCCAAGACCAGGACAAAGGTAATTTCGAAAAATGGGAAGAATCCGGCGCAAGGCCAACTTCTGAAGAAGAGAAGACCGACCTGATTTTTGCCAACAAGGTATGCAAGCACCTTAAATCAAATGCAATCGCCATTGCAAAAAACAAACAGTTGATTGGAAAAGGTTGTGGACAAACCTCCCGCATTGACTCCCTCAGGCATGCGATTGAAAAAGCAAAGCAATTCAATTTTGATTTGAAGGGTGCCGTATTGGCCAGTGATGCCTTCTTTCCTTTTGATGACTGCGTAAAAATGAGCCATGCAGAAGGCATTGAGTCCTTTATCCAACCCGGAGGATCCATCCGTGACAAAGACTCCATTGCATACTGCCAGGAAAACGGACTGGCCATGGTGATGACAGGACTCAGACACTTCAAGCACTGATGTCGGGCCAGATAAACACCAATAAATCAGAAAAATCCAAAGCACTTTTTGCAGTAGGTGTTGTTTCCATCCTTTGGGGAACAACGTGGCTTGCCTCTAAAATTGGGGTAGAATACATGCCACCACTGCAGCTTTCCGGACTGAGGCACTTCATCGGCGGTGGTTTGTATGTGATCTATTTCACCTTTTTCAGGAAAATGCTTCCCCAAAAACACCAGCTTTGGCAGATCTTTTGGATGTCGATCCTGATGTTTGTGATCAGCAATGCGTTTAGTGTTCTTTCAGTAAAATACATGCCCAGCGGAATTGGCTCAGTTGTTGGCGCCATCATGCCCATCTGGGTTGTATTGTTTACCGGTCTGGTTTTCAACAAAGTTAAATTCAAACCCAAAACCATTGTTGGCATTACCATGGGATTTGCAGGGGTGGTCATCACCTTTTTTGACTTCATTGAACAGATCATGTACACCGATTTCTCGCTGGGCATTCTGTATGGCGTGATTGCAAGCATTGCCTGGGCACTTTCTTCCTTGTTCACAGCCAAGCAGGCGAAAGACATGGATCCCTATTTTTCGCTGGGATGGCAGATGTTTGTCAGCGGCTGCTTGCTTTCTGTTTTCTCTATGATTACTGGTAAATTCGTTCCAGTCTCTGAAATACCTATACATGCATGGTTGTCTATAGGGTATCTGGTAGTGATTGGTTCTGTGATTGCATTTGGGGCGTATATCTATGCACTGAAACGTTTGCCCACAGCACTGGTAGCTGTACATTCCTATATCAACCCCATTGTTGCCATTATCCTTGGCAATATATTGATGGAAGAAAAATTAACCGCCTTTATTGTTGGTGGCACCATGATTACCCTTTGGGGAGTTTACCTGGTCAACAATAGTTTTAAGAAGCCAAAGGCTTAGCATTTTCTTGCTTTTCCCTCCACAGCTGATTGAATGTTTTGGCAGGAAAATCAAGGTCTGCTCGCTGTCCGGTCCATCCCTTGAACAATTTATTGATCATCCAATTCTTGATCTTGCTGTTACCAAGATTCATCATTTTTCGGTGAAGCATTCCTTGTTGCCAGGTTGCCCAAGCAATATTCTCCATCATGTTTCCTTGCCCTGAACGGACCGCCTCTCTTCTGTTGTACAACAGGAGCTCATGCAGGTTGATCTTTACCGCACATACTTCGGTGCAATTTCCACAAAGGGAAGAAGCATGGCTCAGGTGTTTCCACTCACCAAGGTCTTTGAGATTGGGCGTAATGACACTGCCGATGGGGCCACTGTAGGTAGTTCCATAACTATGCCCCCCAATGTTTTTATACACAGGACAGGCGTTCAGGCAAGCTCCGCAACGGATACAATAAAGGCTTTCCCTTGAAACGGGATCTTGCAGGATATTGGTTCTTCCATTGTCCAGCAAGATGACATACATTTCATCGGGACCGTCCATTTCTGTTGATTGCCGTGGGCCACTGATGATGGAATTGTATACCGTCACTTGTTGGCCCGTTCCGTAGGTAGAAAGCAGTGGCCAGAAAAGAGCAAGATCATGCAAAGAAGGAATAACTTTTTCTATCCCAGTGATGACAATATGTGTCTTGGGGAAGGATGCACTCAACCTTGCATTGCCTTCGTTCTCTGTTATTGCAATACTCCCTGTTTCAGGAATGATGAAATTGGCACCAGTAACGCCCACTTCCGCCTCTGCATATTTTTGCCTGAGCTTTTCCCTTGCTACAAGGGTAAGTTCTTCTGGCGTAAGGTCCAAAGGTGTGTTCAGGTGTTCATGGAAAACACGGGCAACATCCTCCTTGCTCTTGTGCATCGCAGGAGTAACAATATGATAAGGTGGCTCGTTGTCCAACTGTTGTATGTACTCGCCCAAATCAGATTCAATGCTGTCGATGCCATTTTTTTCAAGGAAATCATTGAGGTGAATTTCTTCTGTAACCATGCTCTTGCTCTTGACAAGCGTTTTGCAATTCTTTTCCTTGCAAATCCTGAGGATGGCTTCATGGGCCTGTTCTATTGTTTCGGCCCAAATTACTTTGCCACCATTCCTGAGAAAATTGATTTCAAACTTTTCCAGTTGAACATCCAGGCTTTCAAGTGCTTTCCACTTGGCATGCTTGGCTTTTTCCCTTGCAAAATTGATGTCTGAAAATTGTTTTTTTCCCAGCGGTACAACTGCATTGTACTTTCCGATATTGTGGTTGATGGTTGTGCGATGGGCTAAGTCCGCTGCTTTTACAAAACTCTTCTCCTTAAAAACCGAAGCTGGATTTGACATGGCGTGATTATTTATTCAACTTTTTATCACCATTGAAATACTCTTTTGCCACCTGATCAAGTGCATCATAAAATCCTTCACCGTAAAGTCTTGTGATGGGTTCTTTCAGAAATGTATATACAGGTACTTTCAGCTCCGCACCCAAGCTGCATGCAGGGCTGCACATGTCTTCACGGGGTTCATAGTTGAGCATCTCATGGTTGGTATAACGGCTCTTGCTTTTTTTAATGGGATAGAGATGGCAGGAGATGGGCTTTTTCCACTTGATTTGGCCCTTGTTGTAGGCCTCTTCGAATACACATTTTATGACCCCTCGCTGATCGCGTACACCGTAAGTACAAATTTTGTTTTCGACTGTTGGCGTAACCCAGCCAAACTCGCGGTCGTACCGGTATAGCCCGTTTTTTTCCACTTCCTTGATGCCGTCCTTGGACATCAGCGGCTTGACAATTTCATAGCTCTTGTTCACCTCATCCAATTCCTGGTCTGTCAATGGCGCGCCTGCATCCCCATCCTCACAACAGCCGCCTTTGCATTTGGAGAGATTGCAAACAAACTGCGCTTCTACAATATCATCGCTAACCAGGATATCATCAATAACAATCAAAGTGAAGAATTTATACAAAAATAAGGTTTCTTCGGTCGCCCAGAAAAGCATGTTTTACACACTGTCAAAGGCTCATCATCTCCTTGAACCGGACAGCCTGGCGCCTGGATACTTCAATTTTTTCTCCTCCCTTTATTTCAAGCAATAACCCCCCATTGAAAAACGGCTCAACCCTTTCAATCATGCGCAGGTTTACAATATGCTTGCGGTTGGCCCTGAAAAATGTTCTTGGATCAAGCCTCTCTTCCAGGGAATTCAGTGATTTCAAGATCAAAGGCTTGTGCGGGCCGAAAAACACCCTTGCATAGTTGCCAACAGATTCAAACAACCTGATTTCTGCCAGCTTAACAAACCAGCATTTTTCACCGTCTTTGACAAATACCTGGTCCGATTCTGAAAGAGAAAGCCTTATTTCTGACCGGTTTTCAGAAAACAACATCTCCTTTTCATCGATGGCCAAAAATTTTTGAACAGCATCTGAGAAGCGCTTGGGGTCGATGGGTTTCAACAGGTAATCCAGTGCATTGACTTCGAATGCACGAATTGCATATTCATCATAAGCGGTAGTAAAGATGACGGATGGCAGTTTTTCTAATTCCTGCAAAAGATCAAATCCTGTTTTCACTGGCATTTGAACATCCAGCAAGATCAGGTCAGGATTCAATTCATTGATCAGGTTAAGGCCTTCGTCAGCATTGGCAGCCTCTCCGATAACCTCAATTTCAGGATGAAGGGCAAGCATTTTTTTCAATTCATTTCTTGCGAGTCTCTCATCGTCAATAATGATGGCATTTTTTTTCATACGTCTCTATTAAGAAAGCGGAATAATCACTTTTGCCTCAACCCTGTCTTTGTCCAACTGCCTGATGGAGAAATTGGCAGCATCACCAAAAATAAAAAGCAACCTGTTGGCTGTGCTTTGCAAGCCAAACCCCTCATGGCCTTCCTTTATTTCCAGCATACCAGAATTGATGACAGACAACTCAAGTTGTCCATTGGTTTCATGGGCCATTATGGAAATCTCCCCCTGGTGCACCGTTTTCCCAATGCCGTGTTTGATGGCATTCTCCACCAGGGTCTGCAGCATCATGGGGGGAACCTGATGATCCAAGGTCTCATCATCAATGCCATATTGTACATTCAGCCTGTCTTCAAACCTAATCAACTCCAACGCAAGATAATCCTTCACAATATTCAGCTCTCTCTCCAGTGTAATGGTTTCATATTGATCAGAAGACATGCTGGAGCGAAGAATATTGCTCAATGCCGTAACCGCCTCACGGGCCCTATGGGGATCTTCATCAATCAAGGCCCGGATGCTGTTCATTGCATTGAAAATAAAATGCGGATTGATATGGGACTTGATGGTCTTGAGCTCGAGAGACTTTACCAAGGCCTCCAGCTTCAGGTTGTCCAGCTGGTTTTTTCTTGACTCGGCTACATAATGGTAAATAAAATAAATACAGTTCCAAATGAAAAGATAGATGAAGGTAGAGAAAACATTGCTGCTGATTTTTTGGGAAATCGACCATTTGGCCTCTTCCTTGTATTCGAGCCCTGCCAACATGCTCAGGTAGGTTTCACCAATGCCCAGCATGATAGCGAATACAATTGAAACCAGGATGAACCCCATCAACTGGTAATTGATGCTGCGCTGCATCAGTTTCAACCATATGATGGTCATCCGCATGAAATGGGACATCAGAAGACCAATGGCGACATAAGCACCCAACCGACCAATAAACTGGGCATCAAAAAGCTTGTAGGTAAGCGCAAAGAAAATATTGATCCCTGCAAACATCATCCAGCCCAAAAATTGGAAAAGCCAGTATTTTGATATGTTCCGGAGATATAGGTCCATGCATTTCAAAGCTATACAATTGAACAAGAAGGGAAAAATGGTTTTTTACAAGAGGCTTTTCAGGGAGGTTGACTGGTAAAGCCCCCAGGAATAGACGGTGGACCCCCTCCATTGGATAAAGCGCTTTTGGATGGTATAATCCTTATTTTGACTAACTTTATGTATTCGAAGCAAGGGCAAGCCCGAACAAATAGCATCAGTCCTTGTTTTACCATATACCGTTACAAACTGCATTCAATATGACACAAATCGAGGCTGGTGCATTGCTCAAACAAATCAACTCCCCTGATGACCTGAAGAAAATAGGGAAGGATGAACTATACAAGGTTTGTGAAGAACTGAGACAATACATTGTGGATGTGGTCAGTGTGCATGGCGGTCATTTTGCAGCCAGCCTGGGTGTTGTGGAACTTACGGTAGCATTGCATTATGCCTACAATACTCCTTATGACCAATTGGTTTGGGACGTAGGCCATCAGGCCTATGGACATAAAATACTCACAGGAAGACGCGACAATTTCCATACCAACAGAAAATACGGTGGGCTCAGTGGGTTTCCCAAAAGGACAGAAAGCCCCTATGATGCGTTTGGCGTAGGCCACTCTTCCACTTCAATTTCTGCAGCCCTTGGGATGGCCATCGCTGCAAAATACAATGGTGAAAAAGACAGGAAATCAGTAGCGGTCATCGGAGATGGCTCAATGACTGCAGGAATGGCCTTCGAAGCCATGAACCATGCTGGTGTAACCGATGCTGACATGCTGGTCATCCTGAATGACAATTGCATGAGCATTGACCCCAATGTAGGGTCATTGAGGGAATACCTGACAGACATCACCACTTCCCATACCTACAATAAACTGAAGGATGATATCTGGAACACCCTTGGAAAACTTCCCATAGGAGGAAATTTCAGCAGGGAAATGGCCAGTAAACTTGAACACAGCATCAAGGGCTTCATCAACAAGAGAAGCAACCTGTTCGAGTCCATGAACATGCGGTATTTCGGTCCTATTGATGGACACAACATTACCAAATTGGTTGATACCTTGAAAGACCTTAGGGACATCCCAGGGCCCAAGCTGCTCCACATCATTACCACCAAGGGAAAAGGATACGCACTGGCCGAAAAGGACCAGACCAAATGGCATGCCCCTGGTTTGTTTGATAAAGTGACTGGCGAGATATACAAAAAAACATTTGATACACCCCAGCCTCCAAAATACCAGGATGTATTTGGCAAAACCATTGTTGAGCTGGCAGAGAAAAACAAGAAGATTTTTGGTATTACCCCTGCAATGCCTTCCGGTTCATCCCTGAAATTCATGATGGATGAAATGCCTGACAGGGCCTTTGATGTTGGCATCTGCGAACAACATGCTGTTACGTTGAGTGCAGGCATGGCAACACAGGGATTAAAGGTCTTTTGCAATATCTATTCCTCCTTCATGCAGCGTGCTTATGACCAAGTGGTGCATGATGTAGCCATACAGAAACTCCCGGTAGTATTTTGCCTGGACCGTGCGGGACTGGTAGGTGATGATGGGCCTACACACCACGGTGTATATGATATCCCCTATATGCGATGCATCCCCAACATGATTGTTTCAGCCCCCATGAATGAGGCGGAGTTGAGGGACCTCATGTATACGGCACAACTTGATTCGACAAATTTACCTTTTGTCATTCGCTATCCCAGAGGCGAGGGCATGATGCCTGAATGGAAAACAACCATGAAGGAAATCGAGATAGGCAAAGGACGAAAACTCAAAGAAGGAAAAGAGATTGCCATCCTTTCTTTTGGACATCCGGGCAATTTTGCTGCGGCGGCCATCAGAAACCTGATGGTAGATGGCATCACCCCGGGCCATTATGATATGCGGTTTGCTAAACCTTTGGATGAAGAAATGTTGCATGAAGTATTTTCAACATACAACAAAATCATCACCGTTGAAGATGGCACTGTAGTTGGCGGTATTGGCACAGCCATATTGGAATTTATGGCGGACAATGGCTACAAGGCTGATGTAAGGATCCTGGGAATTCCGGATCGCATTGTTGAACATGGCTCACAGAAGGAATTGCACAAGGAGTGCCATTACGATGCAGAAGCGATTGCTACAACTGCAAGGGAGATGATGAAAGCTGTTGTCAGCGTTATTCAATGATGTTGACCAACTGATCTTCAGGGCGCTCATCATTGTATTCAATGATGAAATTGTTCTTTCCTTCACCAATGATGATGGCCAGATAACTTTGTTGAACAAGCTCCAGTAGGGTAAGGAACAGAAAAATGGCATGCAGCCTGTCCTGACAAACGTCAAATACCTTTTCAAAAGACATGGTCTTTTCCTGGGCGCTGACTTTCAAAACATACTCACGGGTTTCATCCATGGTATAGTTGTACCTATAGACAACATGCTGCGGTTTGTTCTGGCGATCGTGCACCCTTTGCATCACCTTTTCAAAGACTTTCATCAGTTTGAAAAGCGAGATGGATTGTATCTCCGTTCCTTCTGAAGACTCCTCTCCTATGGCATGAAGATCTAGCTGGAGGTTGCCCCTTTTCACCATGAACATCCGCTGTTGTTCAAGCTCTGCAAGCTTCAACGATGCTTCTTTGAATTTTTTATACTCAAGAATTTTATCAATCAATTCTTTCCTCGGATCAATCTCATTACCCTGGTCATCCAGCTCTTTTCGGGGAAGCAACATTTTTGCTTTGATCCTGATGAGGGTGGAAATGAAAAGGATAAACTCACTGCTCAATTCAATATTGTCCTCCTCAGACTTCTTGATAAAAGCCAGGAAGTCATCAATGATGCTGGTGATGGGAATATTATAAATATCAAGTTCATCCCTTTCAATGAAGAAAAGCAAAAGGTCGAACGGACCTTCAAACTGAGGCAATTTGATCTGGTAAGAGGCAGTGTTCAAAACGGTAGAGTTGAAGTGGGTAAGGCGACAAATATAGGAAATTGATGCAAATAATGAAGATGGGTAGGCAATTTTAACGACCTTCGCTGTCCAAAAATCGTTTAGCGTGAAATGGATCCTGTTTATCATTCTCTGCCTCACCTGGGGAAGCTCCTTCATCATCATGAAAGAGGGAATGGAGATACTGAGTCCTTATCAACTGGCTTCCATCAGGATTATCTCTGCCGGCCTTGTCATGCTTCCATGGATAAGAACTGCCTATAGGGCTGTTCCGAAAAAAGCGATACCCGCCCTGATCCTTTCTGGATTTTTGGGAACCCTTTTTCCTGCCTACCTCTTTTGCATTGCCCAAACCAAAATTGACAGCTCCATTGCTGGAATCCTCAATGCACTCACTCCAATTTTTACCCTTGCCATCGGAATGGTGTTCTTCAACCTTAGGGTAGGATGGATCAAATGGGTGGGCATGTTGCTGGGTTTTGCGGGAATGCTGGTCTTGGTTTTGGGTGCTTCAAGGCAAATCAACATGCAATATATTGGTTATACCTTTTTTGTTATTCTTGCCACCATCTGCTATGGACTGAATGTAAATGTGGTGAACCACTACATTAAAGACGTTGCCCCCTTGCATATAGCAACCATTGCCTTTACGGCGTTGATCATTCCCAACCTGATCATCCTGGCCTCAACAGGCTATTTTTCCGACCCCAACCTTTTGAGCGGACATTTGACAAAAGGTACGGTTGCCGGAGCGGTTCTGGGAATAGTAGGCACCTGCCTTGCATCCGTCATTTTCTATACCTTGATGAAAAAAGCGGGACCTGTTTTTGCATCGATGGTGACCTATGGCATTCCTTTGGTGGCCATGGGATGGGGCTTTGTAGCCGGAGAAACCATTACTGCTGTACAAATCATGGGGATGGTCGTGATCCTGGGAGGAGTGCGGCTGGCCAACAAATAGACCTACACACTCATGATTTCCTTTTCCTTGGCAGCAAGATGCTTTTCAATAAGGGCTATGAATTTATTGGTCATCTCCTGAATTTCCTTTTCTGCATCTGTGGCAATATCCTCACTCAAACCATTCTTCTGCATTTTTTTCACTTGTTCAATGGCATCCCTTCTGATGTTGCGGATGGCAACTTTGGATTGTTCGCCTTCATTTTGAACCCTTTTTACTATTTCTTTCCTCCTTTCCTCAGTCATGGGTGGAAGAAAAATGCGGATAATGCTGCCGTCATTTTGTGGTGTCACACCGATATTAGCGGCAATGATGGAACGCTCAATCAGTTGTAACATGTTCTTCTCCCAGGGCTGAATGGTAAGGGTTCTGGCGTCAGCAACAGAAATATTGGCCACCTGAGCGATTCCGGTTGGAGCACCATAATAATCTACTGTAAGGCCATCAAACATCTGAGGATTTGCCCTGCCGGCACGTATTTTAGTAAGCTCTGATTCAAGATGTGAAATTGCTTTTTCCATCGTGGCAGTGGCATCCAACATGTGCAATTCAAGTTCTTCAGACATAAAGGGAAATTTTGTCTGCAAATCTACTGAATGAAAATAAAACGAGAAATATAAAACTGAGGCTAATTGTTCAGTTCTGTCTTGGAAGAAATGTTTTTAAGGATAATGGTAGGCTCATGACCCTTGGCAGATGAAGAAGCGTTGGAGGGATTGGCAGATGTAGACGAAGGCAGGGGCATTAATTTGCAATAGGAAGCGATGGATGTGCCAATGAAGAAAAGGCCCGCAATCACAAAATTGATGCCCATTGACTGGATGAGTAAGGCAAAAGCAATGAATCCTATCGCGATGAACCCAAGCAACCCTGTAATCTGCATATGAGAAAGCCCCCTTTTCATCAGCAAGTGATGGATATGGTTTACGTCCGGATCAAATGGTGACCGACCCTGATAAACCCGCAAAAGGGTTACCATTAGGGTATCCATCAACGGAATAAACAAAGCGGCAAAGCCAATGGCGGGAGCAGCTGAAAATTGCAATACAGTTCCTGGCAAACTTGCGGTATTGATAAACCTGATCACCAACACTGCATTGACCAGGCCAAGCAACAACGAGCCGGTGTCTCCCATAAATATTTTGGCAGGGGAAAAATTATACATGAGAAAGCCCAGCAGGCTTCCTGCCATTGAAAAAGAAAGAATAGAAAAAGAGAAATCATTTTCGATAGCAAACACCACACCAAAAAACAAGGTGGAAATCAGCCCCAGCACTCCAGCCAAGCCATCAACCCCATCAATGAGATTAAATGCATTCACCACCACCAGAATGGTTGTGAATGAAAAAAGCGTAGAAAACAATGGATTCAAATTTGTCAAACCCAGAAACCCATGAAAGGATGTCAATTGAAAGTGGCCAGGATAAACCAATAGGAAAGCAGCAATCAACTGCCCTGCAAATTTTTTCATTGGCGAAATCAACAGGATATCATCTTTCAAACCAAGAAAAAAAATGATTATTGATGAACCGATAAAATATTGCAGACCAGGGCTTTCTGAAAAAGAAGCGAATGAACAAACGGATATGATCAAGGCGGCAAAAATGCCAACCCCACCCAATGATGGAACTGGTATAAAATGTATTTTTCGAATATCTGGGATGTCAAACAATCTAAAGCTGTCTGTAATTTTGATTACAACGGGAATGGCTGTAAAAGCAATGATGAAAGCGATGATAAAGGACAAATAGACAAAACCCATTTTTCTGGTTAAATTGTATAAGGTATTACGTTAAATTATGGAGATAAAAAATGAGTAATACATGAATTTAACAAATTTGGCTCATTAAAATCGATAGAATGCTTAACAAATTGTGTCAAAAATGATTTTCAATAAATAAATCATACAAACTGCATAGATTTCCCAAATGCCTTAGTTTTGCGAAAATTCTCATGCCATGGCTTCATTACAGGAAACAGCCTCCCAAATCAGAAGAGATATAGTGCGCATGGTTCATGGTGTTCAAAGTGGTCACCCTGGAGGCTCTTTGGGATGTACTGATTTCCTGACAGCATTGTATTTCAAAACCATGAAACATGACCCCTCCTTCAACATGGATGGGGTTGGCGAAGATCTTTTTTTCCTTTCCAACGGGCATATCTCTCCTTTGCTTTATTCCTGCCTTGCCCGCGCGGGTTATTTTCCAATCAGTGAACTGGGAAGTTTCAGAAAATTAAATACCAGGCTACAGGGGCACCCTACCACCCATGAACACCTGCCGGGCATCAGGATTGCCTCAGGATCATTGGGGCAAGGACTCAGTGTAGGCATAGGTGCTGCCCTTGCCAAGAAGCTCAATGGTGATGACAGACTCGTTTACACCCTTCATGGGGATGGCGAGTTGCAGGAAGGCCAGATTTGGGAAGCGGTGATGTTTGCTGCCCACCACAAGGTTGATAACCTGATTGCCACCGTTGACTGGAATGGCCAGCAGATTGACGGCCCAACAGAACAGGTCATGTCCCTGGGCAACATCAGCGAAAAATTTGAGGCCTTCGGTTGGACAACCCTCAGTATGCAGGGCAATGACATGAACGATGTCCTCAAGGTGCTTGAAGAAGCCAAATCATTGACTGGCCAAGGTAAACCCATTGCCATCATGATGCATACCCTGATGGGGAAAGGTGTTGACTTCATGGAAAATGACCATGGCTGGCATGGTATCGCGCCCAATGACGATCAACTGGCAAAAGCCCTGGCCCAACTTCCAGAAACAATGGGAGATTATTGACCTCAACCCCTTAAGTCAACCACAGCCAATGCTGCCCTTCTTGCCGGCATCCAAGATGCCAGTGTGCCAATCAACAGCACAGTAGAAGCAACAAGAAGAAAATCAGTCATGACCAGTTTTACGGGATAATAATCAATCAAAAAGGTTGCTCCTTCCAGCGGAACCAACTTGAACCTTGTTTGTAAAAAATAGAGCAACAATGCAATGGCCATTCCCCCGGCCATACCAATAAAGGAAAGCAGCACGCCTTCTGCCAAAAATATTTTTTGAAGCAAGCCCTGGTCTGCACCCATTGCTTTCAATACCTGAATATCTTTTTTCTTTTCCAGCACCAGCATGCTCAATGCGCCAACCATGTTGAAGGCAGCAACAATGAGGATCAATGAAAAGATACCATAAATCGCAAGCTTCTCAAGGCGAATGGTGGTATACAACATACTGTTCTGCTCAAACCTGTTTTCTATTTTGTACCCCTTGCCCAAAAGTGATTGTAGGGCGGATGAAATATTGTCCATATTTACCCTACCATCTACCTTGATTTCCACCCCACTGAATTCATTGAGGCCCATTCCTGTATATGATTTTACAAAATCAAGATTGGTAATCACATACTTGTTGTCAAATTCGGTTTGGATGGCAAAGCTACCCTGCGGGTATCCCATCGCAAGCCCCAATGCAGAAGAAGGATCAGCGGAGGCTATATTTTTCCTGGGCAAATAAATGGATACTGGATAAATGCTCCTGTCGGATGCCAGCCCAAGCATTTGTTCTACACCAACACCCATCACCAGCCCTGGTTTCTGATCATCTCCTGTATTGAAACTGCCCCTGTAGATATTGCTGGGCAACCCGGAAACAAGTGCATATTGCTTGTCTACCCCCTTGATATTTACGATCGTTTGTAACGATCCATTTTGCAACAATGCCCTTTCCTCTGCTACCAGGGCAAAGTTTGTAACACCATGAATTCCCCTGATCTGGTCCAGTTGTTGCTGTGTAAGCTGAATGGTTTTCCCCTTGACTGGCCCTATCCGAAGCTCCGGATAAAAAGAGGAATAGAGTGATTTTACCAGTGATTCAAATCCATTGAAAGCACTGAGGATAATGATAAGGGATGCTGTACCAAACATGATGGCAACCACGCTCACCCAGGAGATGATGTTGATGGCATTGGTTGATTTTTTGGCCCTGAAATAACGCCATGAAAATTTCAGGATCATCGAAAGGTTCATTTATCGCGTTCTTCGTTGATCTTTTTGAAGATTTCCTCCATTTTGAACACATGATCAAGGGTGTCATCCTTGAAAAACCTGAGCTCAGGTACCCTTCTCAATTGCTGCTTAACCCTCTCGCCCAACTGTCTTCTCAACTCTCCTTTCCGCTCTTCAATTTTAGCAATCACGGCTTCTGTATCCTTTACCTGAAATAAACTGAGGTAAAACCTGGCCTCGAGCAGGTCTGGAGTAACCTTTACAGCCGCGATGGATACCATTCCTCCATTGATCATGTTCAACCCCATCCGGAGAAAAATATCGTTCATTTCCTCCTGAATCACACCGGCCACCTGTTTCTGTCTTTTGCTTTCCTCCATAACTGATCACTTGATGGATGTAAAATTAGTTACTTTTGGTGCTAATTCTGAAAAAACGTAG
>CANEWJ010000017.1 GCA_947442625.1 Chitinophagaceae bacterium | reverse complement strand
GTGTACGGAACAATGAAATTTGAAAGTGGGGTACACCGTGTACAACGGGTACCGGATACAGAAGCCAGTGGAAGGGTTCACACCAGTGCTGCCACAATTGCGGTGATGCCGGAGGCGGAAGAGGTGGATGTGGAGATCAGGGATGCGGATGTTAAAATGGAAACCTCCCGAAGTGGTGGTGCAGGTGGACAGAATGTAAACAAAGTAGAAACCAAGGTGATGCTGACCCATATTCCAACGGGTACCGTTGTCATTTGCCAGACTGAGCGGACGCAGCTGGGGAACAGGGAAAAGGCCATGCAGATGATGCGCACAAGGCTGTACGAAGAACAGGTCAGGAAACAGGAAGATGAGATCTCAAGGCATAGGAAGAGTCTGGTCAGCTCGGGAGACCGCTCAGCCAAGATCAGGACCTATAATTTCCCCCAGGGCCGTGTAACCGATCACCGCATAGGGATGACCCTTTACAATTTGCAGGATGTTCTCAATGGGAACATTGGAGAGCTGATTGATGCACTCCAGTTTGCAGAAAATGCCAGTAAGCTCTCCCAGTAATCTTCATGGAGGCTTCTTTCTTGTAAAAAAATATTTTCCTGGTTTATAATCTCTTTAACAACCTTAGGGATGGTTGTTTCGTCTATATATTGTGTTCAGAAAAAGACAATAGCGGCGTTTCAATGAGGATTTAGAAATCTTTAACGAAATAAAAAATGGAAAAAGTCAATCTTATCATCCAATAAGTAGAAACAATTTTTTTTCTCATAAGCAGTTAGTTTTGGTTACGGCCCCTATTTCCATAGGGGCTTTTTTTTGCTGCCCAGGCTCCAGCCACCGATCCGATGGCATCGGCAAGTCCATCCCAATAGGAGAAACTTCTGTTGGTAAAGTATTGCTGGTAGTATTCCATGCCCATGCCGTAGCCAGATCCTGAAATCACTAACAGTAGAAATATTCCGGCTTCATCAATTTTAATGAATTGTCTCAAATAAATACCCCAGAAGAAAGAGAATAGTAAGAACAATATAAAATGGACCAGCTTGTCTAACCCCAAAATATGAATACTGTTCTTAGAATTCATTGCTAACAAAACAAATATTATCACAGTCCACACAATTGAGGGAAGGATGGATTTTGTAAGTAGATGCGTCATTAGGCTCCAATCAGCGCCTTGTATGCATGTACATCCAACAAATCAGAGAGCTGGGATGCATCACTCACGGTCATTTTGATCATCCAGCCATCACCATATGGGTCTTGGTTCACCAGCTCAGGTTGGCTGTCCAGCAGGGAATTTTTTTCAGTAATGGTTCCAGCAACCGGCAGAAAGAGGTCACTCACAGTTTTCACAGCCTCAACTGATCCAAACACTGCATCCGCAGTCAATTCTTTTCCGATGGTTTCAATATCAACATAGATGATATCACCGAGTTCGCCCTGGGCAAATTCAGTAATGCCAATGGTTGCAACATTTCCATTGATGGAGATCCATTCGTGTTCTTTGGTATAATGCAATTGCTCAGGAAAGTTCATGATCTGATATTTTGTGCAAGTTTACAATATTTTGCATCCATCATGAAAAATCTTTCAGAATACTTAGAATATATGGGCATTCACAACTATCATGCCACTGGGGAACCGTTGCTGCTTCATCGTGTTCTTCTGACCATCTTCATTTCCCGGATGCGAATATCCGTCAGGGGTTTGTCTCCTCCCTTTCTCCCGCTGGTCTTTGTGTTGGCAATCTTGTCCAACACATCATATCCGATGATCAGCTCTCCAAATATGGTATAATTTTGGTCTAAATGCGGTGCACCACCCGCCGTCTTGTATGTTTTTCTATGTGCCTCCGGAAGTTTTCTTCCTTTCAGCCGGTGTGTTTCTACAGAGTCTAGTGAAACATCACCGAACAGCTTTCCCTGTACGATATAAAATTGCATGCCACTGCTGTTTTTCTGGGGATTTACATCATCTCCCATCCTTGCAGCAGCCAGTACCCCTCTTCTGTGGTAGAGTTCAGGCCTTATTTCTGCCGGCAAGGTATATTGTTTCATCAGGGATGATGTATCAGCATTGGGCTTTGTTTTTTCGTCACCGGCCTGTATCATAAACCCGCTGATGACCCTGTGGAATCCAATTCCCTTGTAATAATCCGATTTCACCAAGCGGATGAAATTGTCTCTGTGCATAGGTGTTGAATCATTCAGCCGCAGCACCATATTTCCGGAATCGGTCCTGACCAGGATATCTTTTCTAAGGTCAGTTTTTCGAATTTTTCCTGTGGGTTGGGCCATACCGGAAACAAGCACCAAAAACAGGAAACTGAAAAACATCACAAAGGGAAGCTGTTTCGTCATTAAAATTCGTTTTGCGAAAAATAGAACAATACATGGTCTTTCATGAAGTTTTCCTGTTCCATGAATTCCATGGCAGGCAATTCCTTGATTTGTTTGAAATGGGGCCAACTGTCCTCATCCCAGCCTTCCAGCGCATAGAATCCACCCGGTATGAGGATGGTACAAACAGCCACATGCATGAGGTCTTGTTTCTGCTCTTTGGTAAAACTATGGCCCACTCCACCCACTTCCTGTACCCCAATCAGGAACAGGATAGACTCCATATCCGGTTTTTTGCCAAAACGTTCTACCAATTTTTCTTCCAGTTTCCACCACCTGGCTTGCAAGTCATCAGAGATCATCATGGCGCAAAATTAGTGCATCTGTACCGATTGCTTATCTTTGCAAAAAAATTGGAAGGATGCTTCAGCTAGGGTTTATACGCAGCAACAGGGAAAAAGTGCTAGAAGGTTTGAAAAAAAAGAACTTTCAGGACCTTGATTTGATTGATAAAATCATTGCGTCAGACGACCTGAGGAAGTCACTTCAGTTTAATTCGGATGAATTGCTTGCCAAACGCAATGCAGCCTCCAAGGCCATTGGGATGCTGATTGCCCAAGGCAAGAAAGAAGAAGCTGAGGCCCAAAAAGCTGAGGTCACTACCCTAAAAGAGACAATTGACAATTATGCTGTTCAGTTGGCAGAAGTTGAGGGAATCGTTGAAGGGATGCTGTTGCGTATCCCCAATTTGCCTGGTGAAAAGGTTCCTGCAGGAAAATCTGCAGAAGACAATACCGTGGTTCGCCATCATGGAGAAATCCCAACACTTCATGATGGAGCAGTCCCCCACTGGGACCTGATCACACAATATGACCTGGTAGACTTTCAAACAGGAGTCAAGATTACCGGAAGTGGATTTGCGCTTTATAAAGGCAAGGGAGCCAAGCTTCAACGCGCCATGATTCAATATTTTTTGGACTATAATATTGCCGCAGGATATACTGAGTTTATCCCGCCCTATCTAGTGAATTATGCATCTGCTTATGGAACAGGGCAGCTTCCTGACAAGGAAGGACAGATGTACCACATGGCCATTGACGACCTCTATCTCATTCCGACTGCAGAAGTTCCAGTAACCAATATCTACAGGGATGAGATCATCCCTTCGGCATCACTGCCTGTAAAAATGACTGCCTATACCCCCTGTTTCAGGAGGGAGGCAGGAAGCTTTGGAAAAGATGTCCGGGGCCTCAACCGTGTCCACCAGTTTGATAAGGTTGAAGTGGTACACATCACAGAAGCATCCACCAGCTACGATGTGCTTGAGGAAATGGTTTTGCATGTGGAAAAGCTGATTCAATCACTGGGGCTTCCATACAGGATTCTCTTGCTTTGCGGAGGAGACATGGGTTTTGCTTCAGCCATGACCTATGATTTTGAGGTATACAGTGCAGCCCAAGAGCGTTGGCTTGAAGTAAGTTCTGTGTCCAACTTTGAAAGTTTTCAGTCCAACCGCATGAAGATCCGAACAAAGGATGAAAATGGAAAGACCCAGCTGCTGCATACCCTTAATGGCAGTTCATTGGCCTTGCCGAGGATTTTGGCCAGTTTGCTTGAAAACAACCAAACACCGGAAGGCATTCTCATCCCTGAAGTGCTTCGCCCATATTTTGGGGCAGACATGATCGCTTAAAAACCCTTTTGTGCCATTAGTTTGATGCAGCCATCCTTTGGTGATAGGCTTCAATCCTTTTGTGCATGATACCAAACCAGATTGGAGGGATCAAGGAAAGGAGCAACATGCCTGGGTATCCTGTGGGCATCTGGGGAGCGCTATCGTGGTGCCTGAGCACCTGGTATTTTCTGCTGGCCAGGTAATGATGATCACTGTGCCTTGACAATTCAAAAAGCATCAGACGCCCCAGGATGTGGCTGCTGTTCCAGCTGTGTTCTGGCATGGCTCTTTCGTATCCCTTCTCCGTCTTCTTTCTTTCCAGTCCATAGTGTTCAATGTAATTGACTGTTTCCAGCAGTAAAATGCCCAATGCGGCTGCAGCCAGAAAACAAAGCATGGCAAGGCTTCCAAAAAAAATTAAAATACCCATGACAAGCAACAGCTGGAGGCACTGGAATTGGATCATCTGGTTGCTGATATGCCAAACCGGTTTTCCATTTTTCCTTTGCTCATCTGCAGCAATTTTCCAGGCGGAAAGGAAGCCCATCAATACAGACCGACAATAAAAAAAATAAACAGGTTCACCTTTTCTCGCGCTGCTGGGATCTTCATGGGTGGATACGTTTTTGTGATGGCCCTTGTTGTGCTCGATATAAAAATGCATGTACAGCGATGTGAGCAAAAGCAACTTGGCCAGGTTCCTTTCATACAGGTTTTTTCTGTGTCCCAGTTCATGCCCCACGTTGATGCCGAATGTTCCGCAAAGCAGGCCCATGGCAATGATCCGCCCCGTCAGTTCAAGCCCAGAGAGGGCTGGATCCTTCAGGGTAACCAGGAAAAAGTACAGTGCAACGTACTGAAGCGGCACCATAATATAGAGCCAAAGGTCATAGAGCCTGTCATTTTTTGCCACCTGCTCTTCCGCCTCGCTGAGGTTTCCGGATGCAGCAGGAAATACCAGTTCAAACAGGGGGATGAACATGAAGGTATAGATCAAAGGAAGTGCGATGGTCCATCCAGTATGCAAGAACGCATAAAAGGACAGGAAATACATGCTGAGGGGAGCCGCAAATTTCAATGACCTGATGTGCATGATAGAAGGGTTAAGGGGTGGTGACAAACTTGAGTGTAAACGCTTTCATCACGGTTTCAGGCGCAATGAATAGCATGATGAAGTTTTTTTCAGACATGGCAAAGGTTCATGTTTGTGGTTTCGTCTAGGAGTTCATCATTTTCTGCAACCATTTGGTCAGCATGAATAGGATCAAAGAAGCAAGTCCAGACAGTACCACAAAAAGCATGAAAAAATCATACATGTTGTGCATCTCATACCCAAGAAATGAAGTGGTCTTGTTTTCAGGATAGAGTGCACTGAGTTGACCTGCCAGTTTGTTGGCAAAGGCATTGGCAAGAAACCAAACTGCCATCAACAGGGAAGCCAATTTCAGGGGAGCCAGCTTGTTGACCAAGGAGAGGCCGATTGGTGAAAGGCAGAGCTCTCCCCAGGTATGGAGCATATAAAGACCAGCCAGCCAAATCATGGTTACTTTCATGCCTGGTTGAATATTGTTGACGCCAACGCTGATCCACAAATAGCCCAGAGAAAGCAGCAAAAGTCCGATGGCCATTTTGGTGGGGGATGAAGGTTCATGTTTTCCCAACTTGATCCAGAGCCAGGCAAATATTGGTGCAAAAAGCACAACATAGGTTGAGTTCAAAGACTGAAAAAAGCTGGCAGGTACTTCCTCAAAAAGGACGGAAGAGTTGATGGTGGACATGAATGAGTAATCCATGTAAAGGATTCCTGCAGCCATCAGTAGAAGCAGGAAATAAACTACGTTTCGGAGCAGTACATCGTTTTCCGATAAGTTATTTTTTGCGCGTTGGTATAGCCTGAAAATAAAGAACAACAATGCAGCTGAGGCTGCATAAATGGTCCAAACTGGGATGGACCAGTCAAGCCTCCTGTTTGTCTGTTCATCTGCAAAAAAAGTGAGTGAGGCACCCGCCTGTTCAAAGGCACTCCAGAAGAAAACCACAAAGAAGGAAACAATGAAAATCACACCTACTTTTTTCTTCTCGGTAATGCTGAGGCTTTTGTCGCTGAAAATCACAAACAGGATTCCAACAAGCGCTCCAATCAACAGGTAGAAAAGGAAACTGAAAACCCTGGCATCAACGTACAGCATAGCAATCATCAGGGTGGAAAAAAGCCCCAACCCAATGCTGATGGCTACTGGTGTTAAGAACTTGGTTTGCGCACCTGCTGGAGCATTGCCAATTTGCTGGCCTTCTGGGTTGATCAGGTATTTGTCCTGGAAGGTCTTTTGAACAATTACACTCAGCAACATTGCAATGCCAGCAATTAAAAATGCCCATTTGAAATCAGCCGGGTTCCCTGTGTCTCCAAATGCTCCACAGAGAAAGGGCCCCAAAGCACCACCAACATTGATGCCCATGTAAAAAATGGTATAAGCCGGATCAATCCTGCGATCACCGGGAGTGTAGAGCTGGCCAACCAGAGAAGAGATGTTTGGCTTGAAGAAACCATTGCCCGCAATCATGAAGCCCAGTCCACTGAAAAAAAGGAAGGTCGACAAGGAGGCATTGGTGTCATAGACGGAAGCACAGAAAAACAGGATGAACTCACCCAGTGCCATGGTGAGGCCTCCTGCAAGGATGGATCTTTTGTTGCCCCAATAGCGGTCAGCCATAAAGCCTCCAACCAAGGGGGTCAGGTAACTCAGACTTGTATAACTTCCATAAAGCTGGGAGGCTATGGTTTTGTCAAGCAGCAGGGCCTTGGTCATGAACAATATCAGGATAGCCCTCATTCCATAGTAGTTGAATCGCTCCCACATTTCCGTAGAAAAAAGAATATAAAGTCCTTTTGGATGCGATGTGTTTTGGTTGGTTGACATGTGTCTTTATTTGTTGATTTGCCTAAAATAAGCAATTTGTATCTTCGCCACGCTTTTCGGTAAACAATAAAAATCAACCATGAATATATTGCTCCTGGGTTCTGGCGGAAGGGAACATGCCCTTGCTTGGAAAATCAAACAAAGTGCGCGCTGCAGCCAACTTTTTATAGCCCCCGGAAACCCTGGAACAGCAGGGTTTGGTAAGAATATACCAATGGCTGTTGGCGATTTTGAAGCCATTGCGCTTTTCTGTAAGCAGCACCATATCGGGATGGTGGTCGTTGGTCCTGAAGATCCATTGGTCAATGGCATTTATGATTACCTCAAAGCAGATCCTGCCTTTTCAGGCCTGATTGTTGTGGGGCCTTCAGCAGAAGCAGCCAAACTCGAAGGAAGCAAGGCCTTTGCCAAAGCATTCATGGATCGCCAAGGCATACCCACGGCGGATTACAGGGAATTTACAAAGGAAAATTATGATGAGGGCATGGCCTATTTGAAGGCCCATCCATTGCCCATTGTGTTGAAAGCGGATGGATTGGCAGCAGGGAAAGGGGTTGTCATCGCCCAGACCCATGAAGAGGCATTGTCCAATTTTGCGGAAATGATTGTTTCGGCACGCTTTGGTGCCGCCAGTGAGCGGGTGGTGGTAGAACAATTTCTTGAGGGAGTTGAAATGAGTGTTTTTGCCTTGACCAATGGCAGTCAGTATGTCTTGTTGCCTGAAGCAAAAGACTATAAGCGGATTGGGGAAGGCGATACGGGCCCCAATACCGGTGGGATGGGAGCCGTCAGCCCGGTACCATTTGCCCAGGGTATATTTATGGATAAAGTGATTGAAAGGGTTGTCAGGCCTACAATAGCAGGCCTTGAGAAAGAGGGACTGGTGTACCATGGATTTGTATTTTTTGGCTTGATCAATGTTGGTGGAGATCCGTATGTAATCGAATACAACTGCCGGATGGGTGATCCTGAAACAGAAGTGGTCATGCCAAGGTTAAAGTCTGATATCGTACAACTTTTTAAGGCCATGGACGATGGCAAACTGGATGAAACAGAAGTGGAGATTGACCCAAGGGCCGCTTCCACCGTGGTTTTGGTGAGTGGGGGTTATCCCGGAAACTTTGAAAAGGGCAAACAAATCAAAGGCCTTGATGCCCCAGTTTCATCCGACACAATCGTGTTTTATGCAGGAATAACGGGCGCTGAGGGCGATTTGCGCACCAATGGCGGACGGGTGGCAGCCATTACTTCTTATGGAAAGGACATCAATGAAGCGGTTGAAAAGTCGCTTGATGCAATCAAGTCCATTGGCTACGAACACATGAATTTTCGCAAGGATATTGGCTTTGAATTTCGAAACTGATTTTTGGGCTCCATGAATAACACAGAATTATATTTTCAGCAAAATTCATGATTGTTTATTGGGTTATTTATTTGAACTTTGTGAAGCGTCAAAAATACAGTTAAATGGGACTTTTTACATGGTTTACACAGGATATTGCCATTGATCTCGGCACAGCAAATACACTCATCATTCACAATGACGAGATTGTGGTGAATGAGCCATCAATTGTTGCGCTTGACAGGAACAATCCCAAGCAATTGCTTGCAGTGGGTAAAAAAGCCTTGTTGATGCATGAAAAGACCCATGAAAGCATTCGTACAGTAAGACCCTTGAAGGATGGAGTGATCGCAGATTTTAACGCAGCCGAATTGATGATCCGCGAGATGATCAAGTTGATTTATCCCAAGAAGCCTCTTTTTCCCCCAAGCTGGAAAATGATGATTTGTATCCCATCCAGCATTACAGAAGTAGAGAAAAGGGCTGTTCGCGATAGTGCAGAGCAGGCTGGTGCAAAAGAAGTATACCTGATTCATGAACCCATGGCCGCGGCCCTGGGTATAGGCATTGATGTAACAGAGCCTATCGGTAACATGATCATTGACATTGGTGGGGGAACAACAGGCATCACTGTTATTGCATTGGCAGGCATCGTTTGTGACCAATCCATCAGGATTGCAGGTGATGAGTTTACTGCCGACATCATGGAAGCCCTGAGGAGATACCACAGTTTGTTGATAGGTGAAAGAACAGCAGAACAGATCAAGATACAAATTGGTGCAGCCATCAAAGATCTTGACGCACCACCAGATGATTTACCGGTGAATGGAAGGGATTTGGTTACCGGCATTCCCAAGCAGATCATGGTGAGCTACCAGGAAATTGCAGAGGCCCTCGACAAATCAATTTTCAAGATCGAGGAGGCCATTCTCAAGGCCCTGGAAACAACTCCCCCTGAGTTGGCTTCAGACATCTACAAGCGCGGCCTTTACCTGACAGGTGGAGGAGCATTGTTAAGAGGGTTGGACAAGCGCTTGTCGCAAAAAATCAAGCTCCCTGTGAACATTGCTGAAGATCCACTGAAAAGCGTTGTGCGGGGAACCGGACTGGCTTTGAAGAATTACCATAACTTTCCTTTCATCATGCGGTAAGGATTGGAATAATAAACCCTTAGGAG
The DNA here is from genome assembly GCA_947442625.1 of Chitinophagaceae bacterium. GTDB lineage: Bacteria > Bacteroidota > Bacteroidia > Chitinophagales > Chitinophagaceae > Pollutibacter. The sequence continues at coordinate 20,255 of CANEWJ010000017.1, read as the reverse complement.
CAAGACCTCCATGCGTAACGTCTTTTTATTTCTCAAGCGCTATTCTATCTTCATTCTTTTCCTTGTCCTCCAAGGTTTGGCCCTTTCAATGCTGTTCAGTTACAACAGGTTCCATCAAACCACTTATGGCATGTTTTCCAGTGAAGTTGCAGGAAGAGTAAACAAACGGGTGAACAATGTTGAGTCTTTTTTTACACTGAGTGAACAAAATCAGGCACTCCGCAAGCAAAATGCAACCTTGCTTTCCTACCTTCCCTCAGGTGCTGTGATTCCAGGTTCTGCTTTCCAACTCGTTTCTGACACTGTTGCAGTAGATTCACTGAAAACATATCGCCAGTACCAGTATTTTGATGCCAAGATCATTTCCAATTCAGTGTTCTTGCAACAGAACATCATCGTTTTGCACAGGGGCTCAGCACAAGGAATAGTGCCGAACATGGCAGTTGTTGGTACAGATGGTTTGATAGGAACCGTTATCAGTGTCAGTAAAAACATGTCTATCGTTATGAGCCTGCTTCACCGCCAGTCTAAGGTAATTGCAGTGTTGAAGAAAGGCAGTGGGTTAGGTGAGGTTAGCTGGGATGGTAAGGATCCCCGCTACCTGCTGCTTTCCAAGATTCCCACAACAATTGTTGCAAAGAAAGGGGACATGGTGGTCAGCAGCCCGTATTCTGACAAGTTCCCTCCAGGAATTCCCATTGGCTATGTTGAGAAGATCGATCAGGACCAGGAAACCAATACCTATAAGTTGAAAATCAGGACAGCGGTTGATTTTTATGCTGTTCAGCATGCATATATTGTAAAAAACCTGCTGCAGGAAGAAATGGATCAGTTGAAAAGTACATTAAATAAGGAATGAGTCTAGTTTTCAAAAATATCATCAGGTTCATATTCATCATGTTCATACAGGTTTTTGTGTTGAGCAAAATCCCTCCTTTGCACCAGTTTGTCGTGCCCTATTTCTATTTTGTATTCATCCTCTGGTTGCCATTCAATACAGGAAGAGTAGCCTTGCTTTTCATCAGTTTTGCAGTAGGAATGGTAGCGGATATGTTTTTCAAGACACCCGGATTGCATGCTGCTGCTTGTGTATTGATTGCTTATGTGAGGCCATTTCTCATCAATCTCTTGCTCCCCAAAGAAGCGACCGATTGGGGAAATGAGGAGCCCTCAAAGAAGACCTTGGGTGCTGTACCATATGGGACCTACCTTGTCATCCTCACTCTCTTGCATCATTTCTTTCTTATCCTCCTTGAATGGATGCAGTTCGGCAGTTTCCTGTATTTTATTGGAAAGCTGGTTGCCACTTCGCTGGTAAGTCTATTGCTTATCGCGATTGCAGATCTATTCCTCAATAGAAAATCAAAACTCCGCTAAACGTACAAACCGCTAATTTTGCTGTTAATTCCACTTCAATTATGCCAGCATTCAACCAGTCAAGACAAAATGTTATCAAGCTAATTTTTCTGGTTGCATTTATCATTCTTGCCATCCGATTGCTGTATCTCCAACTGTCTTCAACCCAATATGATCTGCTGGCACTTGACAATGCAGTGAGTAAAAAAATCGTATACCCTGATCGTGGAATCATTTTTGATAGAAAAGGGCGATCGATTCTTGAAAATACCCAGACCTATGACCTGATGGTGATGCCAACCCAATTGAAGGGGCTGGATACAGTAGGGATCTGTAACATCCTCAAGATTGATATGGCAACTTTTCGGGAACGCATCATTGGGGCCATTGTTAAAAATGGGCGTTATCGGCCATCTATTTTTGAATCGTCGCTCTCTGTAGAAGCCTTTGTTCAGCTGCAGGAGAACATCTTTCGCTTTGAACCAGGATTTTTTCTACAGGAAAGACCCATAAGGTCTTATCCCTTCAAAGCCGCAGCACATATTCTTGGATATGTGGGAGAGGTTGATTCCAGTATCCTCAGGAAGACGAATTACTACTATCAAATGGGGGATTATATGGGCCTCACTGGTTTGGAGCGGTTTTATGAGCCCATCTTGATGGGCCAAAGGGGGGTAAGGTACCAGATCAAGGATAACAAGAACAGGATTGTAGGATTGTATGAAAATGGATTGTACGACTCGGTTGCCATAGCTGGCAGAAATCTGAGAACATCCATTGATATTGATATACAGGTCCTTGCAGAACGGATGCTGCATAACAAATTGGGTGCGATTGTGGCCATTGATCCAAGATCTGGTGGCATCATCGCAATGGCCAGTGGCCCAACCTATGACCCCAATCTTTTGACAGGAAACCAGCGCAGGAACAATTTCTCCTGGATGCTCATGGATACAGCAAGGCCACTCTTCAACAGGGCCATAAAAGGGCAGTATCCCCCAGGGTCAACTGTCAAGCCCGCCGGTGCATTGATTGCATTGGATGAGGGCGTCATTACTCCGGCATTTGGTCTTGGATGCAATGGCGCATATTTTGGCTGTAGAAGGGCCATTGGGTGCACGCACAAAACACCTGGTCATGCAGGCAATCTGAGGGTTGCGCTGGCCAATTCATGCAACAGTTATTTTTCTCACCTGTACAGATTGGCAATAGACAATCCCCGTTTGGGTGGAACGGTGAACGGATACTTGCGGTGGAAGCAATACATGAATTCATTTGGTTTGGGCGTAAGGCTGGGTGTAGACCTGCCCAGTGAGGACAAGGGCCTGATTGTTGATACCAGTTTTTACAATAAATTATACAACCGATCCTGGAGTTCCTGTACCAATGTTTTTCTCGGCATTGGTCAAGGGGAGATGCAGGCTACACCGTTGCAAATGGCCAATATGATGTGCATCATAGCCAACAAGGGATTTTACTATACGCCTCATTTTGTGCAATCCATTGATGGGCAAATGGCGTCAGATACGGTATTGAACAGGTACAAGCAAAAGCACCAGGTTACCAATATTTCCAATGAAACCTTTGAAATTGTACAGCTGGGCATGCAGGATGTTGTTGACCAGGGTACCGGAGGTGTTGCAAGAATTAAAGGCATTGCTGTTGCCGCCAAAACAGGTACTTCAGAAAACTATGGTATGATTTATGGTAAGCGGGAAAAGTTGAAAGATCATTCCTGGTTCGTCTGTTTTGCCCCCAGAGAAAATCCTACCATTGCAGTTGCTGTGATCGTTGAAAATGCTGGATTTGGTGCAACCTGGGCCGGACCCATGGCTGCGCTTGTCATGGAAAAATACCTGCGTGATACCCTTTCCGCTGCCAGGTGGAAGGAAGTGGAAAGGATTGAAAATACAGAAATCATTCTTCCCATTGTCAAGGCGAAACGCAATCGGTTGGATTCCCTTCGCAAAGAAAAAATGCGGAAGTTACAGTTGAAGGCAACCGCAAGTGGAAAGTATCCTGGAAAGAATATTCCAGGCAAAAAAACAGCTGCTGTTCATTACCATTTTTCAGCCATCAAACCAGACAATGAAGAACAATTCATTTGAGATATCAAGGGGCATAGATTGGGTCCTTATCGGAGTCTATCTGGTACTGGTTCTTACTGGTATCGCCAGCATATTTGCCACCACTTACAGGGATGAGAATATCATCAATGGTTTTCTTTCTTTCAAGACAGATTATAGTCGACAGTTGCTCTTTTTTCTTATCTCTATAGTACTGGCTGTTTGTATTTTACTAACAGACAGTAAATTTTTCACGGCTACATCCATTATTTTTTATGCATTTGGTTTGATCCTGTTGATCTTGGTGTTCCCTTTTCATACGGATGTAAAAGGAACAAAATCAATTATACGGTTTTCAGGATTTCAATTACAGCCTGCAGAACTCTGCAAATTATTTGTGAACCTTGCTTTGGCTAAATACTTATCATCCCTCGATCTTAATTTTAGGAAGCTGCGTTCTCAATTGATCGCTGCATCACTGGTGTTGGTTCCTGCAATCCTAACCATTTTTCAAAACGAGACCGGATTGGCATTGGTATATTTGTCTTTCTTTCTGGTCATGTACCGCGAGGGACTTCCTTCCGCCATCTTGGTGATTGGTTTTTCTCTGGCGGTGCTTGTTGTGATGACACTTTTGATTGACCAGAATCTTTTGGCCATCATCCTAACGCTTGCTGCTATTGGGTTTATTTTTGCTGCAAGAAGGCAGATCAAAAGGGATCGGTCTGTCTTGGTCTTGGTTATTGCTATTTGGGTTGTTGCAGTAGGCATTCAACGTTTCGCAGTACCCTATTTTTTCAATAGTGTCCTGAAGCCTTATCAGGTTCAGCGTATATATGCCACAGTGGGAAAGGATTTTCAGGTGGATGCAGCGTCGATGAGTGACGAGGATATCAAAAAAATGGGGGACAAGAAAAAAGCGGGGAATTATAATGTGAAGCAAAGCACGATTGCCATAGGCTCAGGTGGTTTTTGGGGAAAGGGTTTGATGAAGGGTACCCAAACGCGCTATGATTTTGTTCCTGAGCAAAGGACTGATTTTATTTTCTGCACCATTGGTGAGGGATTCGGATTTGTAGGAAGTATCGTTTTGTTGGGACTCTATCTTTTCATGTTGTTCAGGATCATCAGCTTGGCTGAAAGACAAAGAAGTTCGTTCAGTCGAACCTATGCCTATGGTGTTGCTTCAGTATTCTTTTTTCATGTGTTCATTAATATTGGCATGACCATTGGGATTATCCCAGTAATCGGAATAACCCTTCCTTTCATGAGTTATGGCGGCACTTCGCTGATCACTTTTTCAGTGCTCTTATTCATCCTGATTCGCCTTGATGCTGACCGTCAAATGGTAATCCGCTAACAAACCATATGAAAATCATACCCCTTTCCGAAGGCTCATTTACGATAGACCATACCAAAATATTTCTGCCATTTGACACCACAAAGGATGATCTTCAACAGCGGTCCAGGGGAAGTTTGCTGGTGGAAATACAGCCTTTTTTGGTTGAAACAAAGAAGGATTTGATTCTCCTGGATACAGGCTTGGGATTCTCCGAAAATGGCGTGCTTCAACTCTACAACAATCTTGCCTTTCATGGGTATTCAGCTGGCGACATTACGATGGTACTGATGAGTCATTTGCACAGGGATCATGCCGGTGGACTTGCCATTGCAGACCCTTACACTGGTCTTTCTCACTTGTGTTTCCCCCACGCAAATTATTTTATAAATGAAAAAGAACTTGATTTTGCATTGCACGCAGGCAATGCATCTTATGATGCAGACCTACTTTCCATATTGGAGGGCAATGACAACATTCGTCTTCTAGGAGATCATGGTATGATAAACGGCTATATTCAACATGAACTGTCCGCAGGCCATTCTCCTTACCACCAGGTTTTTTGGATTCGGGAAGACAATGAAGTTGTTTTTTTTGGTGGTGATGAAGCCCCCCAGCTGCAGCAGATGAAAACCAGGTTTGTAGCCAAGTATGATCATGATGGCAAAAAAGCCATGGAACTGCGGCAAAAATGGTGGGAGCTTGCTGTAGAGGAGCATTGGGATTTTCTTTTTTACCATGATATTAAAATGCCAGTTTATTCGGCCAATCCGGTAAAAAATCACCAATAATCAATATTATCACCTATTTGTAGGCGTTTTGAACTGTCATTAAAAAAAAGGGGCCAGCTCTAAAAAGAGCCAGCCGTTGCTAACCTATGAAAAACACCGAGTTAAAATTACATTATAAAAATTTATAATCAAAACTAATACTAGTAGTTTCAAAATCCTTTTTTGCGGGGTTCAAGTTGATTTTTTTCTGCCTGTCGCTTCTGAAATTCCCGTCTTACCAATGACTTAAATTCTTCTTCTGCTCCAAAAACCTTGTTCGCCCTTTCATGGCTCATCACTTTGGTAAAGTCTTCCCTGTATTTCTTTCTGATGTCCAGCATTTTTTGTTGTCTTTCCAGTTGGTCTCCAACTTTTCGCTCTCCTGCCATACCTTTCAGCTCATTCCTGTACTGGTTGAAAACAGGCCAGAATTTCTGGGCTTCATCAGGGGAGAGATTCAATTCCTTTGTGATGAAGGCCATTTCCATGGCTTGTATTTTTTTGATTTCAACAGTCCTTGCATCACGATCTGGTTTCATGGATTGAGCTTGTGAAGCAAATCCGAGTAAGATCATTGCGATAAGAGAAAATGTTGTTTTCATGGTGTTTAATGGTTTTCATTTAGTTGAGTAAATGTACATCTTCCAAACCATCTTGGTCCATGTACAATGAGATGTCTTTATCAGGAATTTCTTGCAATATTGCTTTGATTGTTTCTCTGCTCAGGTCAACCAAAAGGTTGGAAGCTGTATCAACTCCTTCATTTTCATTTGTTTCCGCTACGAACAAGTTGTCCATTTCCTCCAAATACATGGCGATGGCATCAGGAGAAAACTTGTGTTGAAAAGTTTCGGCTTCTTTGGACAGGCCAGCCAAATGTTTCTCATTTTCTGTATTGGAAACAAAAAATACAGTGGCTGTGATTCCCAACAAGCAGGCTGCAGCAGCATATCTTCCCCATGATCCAAACCTGTTCATACCTATAACAGGCGCCTGGTTCTTTGGAATTTCAACTTTCAGGTTGTTGAAATAACTTTCGGGGATTGTGTAGGGATTTTCATTTTTCAGGGACGTAAGCAAAGGGGAGAGTTCGATCCATTCCTGATCAGATGCTTCATTTACAAAATGTTCCATCAGCCGGGATGGGAAATGCTCAAAGTAATCATTTGGTACTGCGTAAGGGTTATTTTTCGGCAGATGGGAAACGTGCTGGCTAAGGGAGGTTAATTCTTCTGATATGTTGATAATGCTGGGCATGTATTGGTTAGACAATGACCGTACTATAGGGTTTAATGGTGGAGGATATATTCTTCAATTTTTTTGACAGCATGGTGGTAGCTGGCTTTGAGGGCTCCAACGGAAGTATCCAGCATGATGCCCATTTCTTCGTAAGGCATCTCATCAAAATAACGCAAATTGAACACGATACGTTGTTTTTCAGGTAGTTGTTGCACTGCCAACTGTAATTTCCAGATGGCCTTGTTCTCATCAAAACCCTTTTCACTTTTCAATTTGTTCTCCAGGCTTTCGCTGACATCGTCAAAGGAAACAGCACTCCTTCTTTTTTGTTGTTCAAGGTAAGTCAGGGATTCATTGACGGCAATGCGGTAGATCCAGGTATATAATTTTGCATCCTCCCTGAAATTATTCAGTCCATTCCAGGCCTTGATGAAAACATTTTGCATCACATCATCTGCATCTTGGTGTGTAATGACAATTCTTCGAACGTGCCAGTAGATCTTTTCCTGGTATTTTTTTACGATAGCGGTGAATGCCTTTTCCTGGTGCTGGGTATTTTTGAACAACCTGACCAATTCGTTATCGTCCAGCTCGGGTAACATTTTTAAGATTTCTTTCTTGCCATCGCTTTTTCAGCTGCAGCAACAATGAACGCTGTATCGAGGCCGTATTTTTTGAGCAATTCGGTGGGCTTTCCACTTTCTCCAAATGTATCCTGGGTGCCAATCATTTCAATTGGAATGGGGAATGATTTTGCTGCTGTCTGGGCAATACTGTCGCCCAATCCTCCCAATACATTGTGTTCCTCTGCGGTTACAGCACATCCGGTTTTCCTGATGGAGGAGATAACAGCTTCGGTATCCAGTGGCTTGATGGTATGGATATTGATGATTTCAGCGTCTATGCCTTTTTCTTTTAGGATTCTTCCTGCTTCAATGGCTTTCCAAACCAGGTGTCCGCAGGCAAAAATGCTCACGTCACTTCCTTCTGAAAATTGTTGTGCTTTACCCACGACAAATGGTTCATCTGCATTGGTAAAGATAGGCCAAACAGGCCTTCCAAACCGGAGATAAACGGGCCCCTCATGATCGGCAACGGCGATAGTGGCTGCCTTTGTTTGGTTGTAATCGCAGGGTACAATAACAGTCATCCCTGGTAGCATTTTCATCAGTCCGATGTCCTCAAGAATCTGGTGGGTTGCACCATCCTCTCCTAGTGTTAAACCTGCATGTGAAGCACAGATTTTAACGTTCTTGCCAGAATAGGCAACGGATTGCCTGATTTGGTCATAAACCCTGCCGGTAGAAAAATTTGCAAAAGTTGTGGTAAAAGGTATTTTACCTCCAATGGTCAATCCAGCTGCAATGCCTATCATGTTGGCTTCTGCAATGCCACACTGGATAAAACGTTCAGGGAAAGATTTGATGAAAGCATTTAGTTTCATTGAGCCTGCCAAATCTGCAGTAAGGGCAACTACATTGGGATTGGATTTACCCAATTCAAATATTCCATCTCCAAAACCGCTTCTCGTGTCTTTCTGTCCTGTTACTTGAATGGCATCCAACATGTTGATCAAACTTTGCTGCAAAATAACATTAAATAAGGCGTTATTCAGGATGCAAAAGGTTAATTTTTTGGTGCTAGTTCAGGCGGTGCGCTCTTAAGTCCAGATGGGTGGGCTGATGCTGGATGTATTGCTCCCATTTCCATGCGCTGGTCATGATGTCCTTTACGGTATACTGTGGGGACCATCCAAGCTCATTTTTAGCTTTATCATTGTTGGCATAGATGGCAATAACATCACCTGGCCTTCTATTACCGATAGAATAGTTCAATTTCATGCCCGTACTTTCTTCGAATGCCTTGATGGATTCAAGTACGGTAATTCCATCTCCTGAACCGAGGTTAAACACCTCGCAGTTGTTTGTGTTTTTCTTTTGCAAGAGAAACCCAAGAGCCAATGTATGGGCATGGGCAAGGTCACAAACGTGTATAAAGTCACGAACGCAGGATCCGTCCCTGGTCGGATAATCATTCCCGAATACCGTCAGTGCGGGTATTTTTCCAATGGCAGTTTGTGTAATGACGGGGGTAAGGTTTTGCGGCCTGTCAATGGGGAGTTCGCCAATCAATGAGGAAGGATGCGCCCCTGCAGGATTGAAATACCGCAGCAAAACTGAATTGGTTATTTTATTGGTGGCGGCAAATGCTTCAATCATTTGTTCACCCATTTGTTTGGTCAGCCCGTAGGGAGATTCTGCATCCTTTCTGGGTGTTTGTTCAGTGACTGGAATCTCATCAGGATTTCCATATACAGTACAGGAAGAGGAGAAGACAAAATTGGGAATCTTGAACTCCTCAATGCAACGGAGGATATTGATCAGGGATCCCATGTTGTTGTGAAAATACAGGAGCGGTTTTTCGACAGATTCACCAACGGCCTTGTAGGCCGCAAAATGAATGATCCCTGCAATCGTATCATTCTCTTCAAATATGGCGCGGGTTTCATCAAAATTACAGAGGTCAACCTTGTAGTTTTTTACCTTGGTTCCCGTTATCTTTTCTACTCCCTCCAGCATGCCTATCGCAGACCTGGAATTGTTGTCCGCAGAGATGACTTCAAATCCATTCTCTATAAGGTCAACCAAGGTATGCGAGCCAATGTATCCTGATCCACCCGTAACAAGTATTTTTTTCATGTCAGCTTAATTGATTAAATCCATCAGGTATTTTCCGTATCCACTTTTGAGCAACGGGTGGGCAAGTTTGACCAGTTGATCAGTATTGATAAATCCTTTTCTCCAGGCTATTTCTTCAATACAGGCCACTTTGATCCCTTGCCTCTGCTCAATTACCTGGATGAATTGAGAGGCCTGCATCAGCGAATCAAAGGTTCCGGTATCCAGCCAGGCTGTTCCCCTGTCTAAAACGGAAACACTGAGTTTTCCCCTGTTGAGGTACTCAAGGTTGATGTCAGTGATTTCGTATTCTCCCCTTGGTGAGGGTTTAATATTTTTTGCAATTTCTACTATTTCATTGTCATAAAAATAAAGTCCGGGTACAGCAAACTTACTCTTGGGTTTTTCTGGCTTTTCCTCAATGGATATGGCCTTCATGTTTTGATCAAATTCAACCACCCCATAGCGTTCCGGGTCGCTGACATGGTAGGCATATACAATTCCCCCATCTGGGTGGGCATTTTTTTCCAGTGTTTTACCCAATCCTGTACCATAAAATATATTGTCTCCCAAGACCAGTGCACAGGGATCGTTGCCAATAAATTCTTCTCCAATCACAAAAGCCTGAGCCAATCCATTGGGGACGGTTTGCTCAGCATAGCTCATGTTCAAGCCAATATGGCTTCCATCACCAAACAATTTCCTGAATTGAGGGAGGTCCTGGGGGGTAGATATGATAAGGATATCTTTTATCCCCGATAGCATCAGGGTTGACAAAGGATAATAGATCATGGGCTTGTCATAAACCGGCATGATCTGCTTGCTGATGGCATACGTTATTGGGTAAAGCCTTGTGCCTGAACCTCCTGCTAAAATGATTCCTTTCATGAGATGATTTTTGCTCTTGCAAAGATGGGAAGTTTTAACAAGAATCTCCGATTTTAACATTGCCGTAACATAGAGGTTACAATTGGTTAATATATGGCTAACGCTTGCTTAATGAAGGGATTGTTCTTTTGCATATTAATTCTAAGTATGCTGAAGCTGTCACAATTAAAGATATCCGTTTTGTTGGTCATAACCATTTTGTTGTCTGGATCTGTTTTTGCACAGGTACAGAAAATAACTGGAAAGGTTGTCAATACAAAAAATGAGCCTATTGCTGGGGCCTCTATTTTGGTTGAAGAAACAAAAAAAGTGGTAGTTGCAGATGTAGAGGGTAATTTCAGTATTTCATTGGAGACAGGCAAAAAATACAGTTTCACCGTTTCCAGTATTGGTTTCAATACCAAATCAATAGCTGAAATCGAAGTCAGCATAAATGGAGACAACGCTATTGTTGTTGTTTTGGATCCACAAACCAAAAACAGTGACGCAATTGTCATCAAGTCTACCCGTCGTCAGGAGAGCAGCATTGCCTTGTTGACTTTTCAAAGAAGCAATACTGCCATGTCCAGTGGATTGGCGGCTGATTTTATCAGGAGAACACCTGATAAAAATACAGGAGAGGTCTTGAAGCGTGTGAGTGGTGCTTCAGTCCAAGACAACAAGTTTGTTATTGTTCGCGGATTGTCCGACCGCTACAATTCAGCCATGCTGAATTCAGCCCTCTTGCCCAGCAGCGAACCAGATAAAAAAGCCTTCTCATTTGATATGTTCCCTGCCGCGTTGATAGACAATATCATCATCAACAAAACAGCTACACCTGAATTTACCGGTGAGTTTTCAGGTGGACTTGTACAGGTGAATACAAAAGATATTCCTACAAAAGATGTACTTACGGTAGGATTTGGCTTGGGATACAATACGCAATCAACTTTCAAGCCCTTTATCAGCAACCAGCGCAACCAATATGATTGGCTGGGTTTTGATGATGGCACCAGAAGGCTGCCTGACAGTTTCCCTGCCACTGCGCAATTGTACAGGGGTTTGGGAAAAGATGCAGCAGGATTGAACAAGCAAATCGAGATGACCAGGCTTTTCAGGGGTGATGTTTACCAGCAAGTGTCTGCCAACGCAGCTCCCATCAAAACATTCAACATTACTTACGCGAAAAACCATGCATTGAAAAATGGTGCAAACCTTGGTGTTCTGGTTGCAGCGAATTACAGGAATTCGATGTTGGTTTACAATGTGGAGCGTTCTTTTTATGAGGCAAATGGCACAACGATATTCAACTACAATGACAACCAGAACCGCTACCAATCCAATCTCGGTGCAGTGGCCAATATTACATGGGTTAAGGGAAAGCACAAGGTTTCATTGAAAAACCTTTTCAATCAATTGTTTGAAGATAATTATTATACCAGGAATGGCTACAACACCAGTAGGCTGAATGATATACAATTTTATTCCTCTTACCTGAACCAACGTTCACTCTACAGTGCTCAGCTTGAAGGAGAACACCAGCTCAGTGCCAAGGGCATCAAGTTCAAATGGAATGGGAATGCAGGTTACAACTTGAAAAAGCAGCCAGACCTTCGGACTGCCCTATACGCCAGGTCCATCAATACCAATGAAAAGTTTGAGATTGATCCGGATGATACCAGAAGGTTTTACAGTGACTTGAGTGATTATAGTTTTGGTGGTGGTGGACAGTTTATTGTACCGATGAATTGGGGTGGAAAGGATAAGCAAACACTGAAGTTTGGAGGCTCGAACCTTACCAGGATTCGTGATTTCAGAAGCCGTATTTTCCGTTATGTTACAACCAATCTCAACTCTTTTGTAGCTGCCAACGCGTACAAACCAGTTGAATCTGCCTTCTTCTATGACAACATGGGTCAAAACGGGTATGTCCTTGATGAGTTTACAAATAACCAGGACAGGTATTTTGGGGTATCGGTTTTGAATGCTGCCTATGGAATGATGGATAACAAGGTTGGACCTTTTCGTTTCATTTGGGGATTGCGTGCTGAAAATTTTCAGCAGTTGCTCACATCAAAAGACCAGACTGGTATTAGAAACACAAAGCTCACTGAGAAGTGGGACCTCCTCCCATCTATCAACATGCTGATCAATGCAGGAGACAAACAGAATGTAAGGCTTTCGGCCAGCAGGACGGTTGCCCGTCCTGAGTTCAGGGAGATTGCAGAATTCGCGTTCTATGATTATGAGATGAACTATGGTGTTAAAGGTGACACTGGCCTGTTGAGAAGTTCAATCCTCAATTATGATGTGCGATACGAATTGTATCCCAAAGCTGGTGAGGCGATAACACTGGGTGCTTTTTACAAAGATTTTACCAATCCAATTGAGTTCAGGCTTGATCCTTCAAGCACTGGTGAATCACGCCGTTATTTCTATCAAAACGCAGTAAGCGCTACTACTTTGGGTGTTGAGCTTGAAGTGAGGAAAGGGCTGGATTTTATCTCACAATCCTTAAAGAATTTCAGCTTTTTTGGTAACTACACTTACCTACAATCAGAGGTAGTTTTCAAAGACCTGAGTGCTGGTAACAAGGAAGTAAAAGCCAACAGGCCATTGCAAGGTCAGTCGCCTTACCTGATCAATGCTGGTCTTCAATACAATGGTTCTTCATTCAATGCTTCTTTGCTCTACAACAGGGTTGGTGAAAGATTGACACTTGTGGGAAATGATGAGTTCCCCAACGTATTTGAGCGCCCAAGAAACCAGTTGGATTTGCAATTGTCCAAAAAAGTATTGGCCGGTCTGGGAGAGTTGAAAATCAATTTCGCAGATATCCTCAACAATGCATTTTATTTCTATGAAAATGTTGATGAAGCTTCTGCGTACAAAGAAGGTGTGGACAGGCTTTTCAATGCTTATAAGCCAGGATCTACCATTACGGTTGGTTTCACCTATGACTTCAACATCAGCAAGAAAAATAAATAAAAATTTTTAGCAACAAAAAGTCAAAACACAGTTTATGAAAAAAATCCTTTTGGGACTTTTCTCCATCGCAATGCTCTCTTTCAGCTCTTGTATCAAAGTAAATTTTGAAGAAACCATCAACAACACAACAGGTGGTGGAACAGTTGGTACAGATCCTCAAGACCCTGCCAAGAATGGTGGAATTATACAAGGTATCTTGAACAAGAGTTATTTTCTTCCAAAGGGTAAATATACCCTTAAAGGTTATGTCTACATTACTGATGGCAATACGCTTACCATTGCTCCAGGTAGCGTTGTAGTTAGTGATATCACCGAAAAAGGTGCTTTGATCATTGAGCGTGGAGCCAAGTTGATTGCTGACGGAAGGGCTTCAGATCCTATTGTTTTCACCAGTGGCAAGGCAATCGGACAAAGAACGCCTGGTGATTGGGGTGGCATCATTCTGTGTGGTAAAGCACCAACCAACCGTCCGCAAGATCCAGCTCCAACCATTGAAGGTGGTGTTGGCCGTAAATTTGGTGGTACTGACCCCAATGATGAAAGCGGTATTCTTCGTTTTGTTCGCATTGAATATGCGGGTATTGCAGCAGAACCTGGTTCTGAGATCAATGGTCTCACCATGGGTGGTGTTGGTTCTGGTACCATCATCGAAAACGTTCAGGTATCTTTTGGTAATGATGATGCCTATGAGTTTTTTGGTGGAACAGTTAATTGTAAGAACCTGGTAGCCTTTGCGACTGCTGATGACGATTATGATTTTGATTTTGGATACACTGGTAAAATACAGTACGGTATTGCTTGTCGCAAGCCTGATTTCGTAGATGGTGGTGACGCAGCAAATGGTATTGAGTGTGACAACGATGCAACCGGTACAACAGCTACCCCTTTCACAAGGCCACAGTTGAGCAACTTCACCTTTGTTGGTGCTAACAATGCAACTGGAACTGCAGCGAACCACAATTTTGGAAACAGGTGGAGAAGAGCAACTCAGTTCGTTTTGAGAAATTCTATTATCATCGGATGGCCTAAAGGTGGACTTTCATTTGAATCAGCTGCCACTGCAAGGGCATATTTTGTGGATAGATCTTCTGAATTCAGAAACAACCTCTTGCATTCAAATGATGCTGCAGCCATTTACAGGAATGATGCTACTGCGTTGACAATTGTTACGCCTGCTCAGATGAGAACGAGGGCAGAATCTGAGGGTTGTGTAACCTTGGCCAATGCTGATGCAGCCATGTTGAATGCTCCCTTTTATTCTACTGCTCCAAATTTCCTTCCCAGAACCGGATCACCTGCCCTTACTGGTGTAAGCTTCACAGGAATGAATTCATATTTTGTTGCTACCACCTTCCGTGGAGCCATGGGTACTGCTGATTGGACCACTGGTTGGACCAATTGGGATCCTCAGAACAAAGCATATTAATAAAAAAGTATTAATTTCAAAGCCACTTCTTTATGGAGTGGCTTTTTTATTGACTTACCATGAAACATTTTTTTTATTTTTTATTGCTGGTCTCTTTTTTATACTCATGTAAAAACAGGGATGAAAAAAAATCAGAAGATCTTGCTTCCAGCCAATATACGCCGATCGTGTCCAAGGGAATGATGGATCAAATCAATGCTGCGGACAGTGCGGTGGTTATTTATTATAAAAAGCCTGCTAATCCGCGTTTTTACAGGGTTTTAAAGGTTTTGGATCTTCAATTATTGAACCCAATCATTGCAGATGTCAACAGTACCCCTATTGCCTCCAATAACAACTGTCCCTCCTTGGGTAAATTGTATTTCTATGGGAAAGGTGATGTTGTTGATGTCGTATACTTTTCAAATGCTGATTCTTGCATTTCTTTTTCATTTATCAAGAATGGTGAAAAATATATTACACGGATGGGAAAGCGGTCTCAGCAGTTGATTGATTCTATCAATGTATTTGCAAAATAGAAGCGATTCGATAGGGCTGAATCAAGATCTTTTTGGAGCATATTCATAGACAACCTCATAAGGTTGTTTGCTTAATTTCTTCTCTATCTGTCCCAAATAAAGTACTTTTTTTTGTGGTGTTGGTTCGCAAACAGTGTAAATCTTGCCATTGTGCATGATCGTTTTTCCTTTGGATTTTTCGAGGTTTACTGCCACATTGATATGGTCTGGATAGCTGAGCACGATCATGGGAAGATTATATACCTCACGGACCAGCGAAAAAAATAATCCCGCATGGTCTTCACAATCACTCCAATCTGATGCCAAAGTTTCTTCTGGTGAAAATCTTTTTTCTCTTCCATACATCAGTGAGTCTGCTTCAAACCCCAACGCATTCCTCACCAGGAACATGATGTATTCTACTCCTTCTTCCTTTGTTTTATCCTTGAGTTTTAATTGTAAAGAAGGGATAAGCGATGAATAAGTCAATTTGCTGAATGGTATATTGAATTGAAACCTATAGTCTATTACTGGGTAGTTGATGAAATAATCCTTGATTTCTGGGAACACCTTTATATCATGCTTTGCCGTTTCACCTTTGTATGTGAATTCAATGGTTTTGTTCACATATTTTTCCTCAGGTAATTCGGGCATGGTGGAAATCATGTAGTTAAATTCATCACCATTTTCAACCAATGATGATTGAATGGGTTGAGGCGTATTTTTTTCAATGGGTATATCATGGTTGTAGTCATGATAATTCAGGCATACATATTGCTTTTCATCTATGATTTTGATGGGAATATTGTAAATGGATGAATAGCTTTGGATGTAGAGCAATAATTTATTGTCGATGGTGCACAGCAGAGGCCTGAATCCACTTCTGGCCAGAAAAAACCATTTACAATAAGTGTATCCCCAATAATCCCTCTCTTTAGACAGGATCTGTTGTGATACCTTTCTGATCAATTGATAATAATGCCAATCTGATAAGTTTAGTTTATTTCTGATGATGGACAGTTCGGGGATGATTTCAGACCAGTATGTATCCAATAATTTAATCGTGGTAGAAAAGTTGTTTGCATTATTTTGGTTCTTTGTAAATCCCTCAGGGATTTCCCGGGTTTTGATGGAATATTCCTTTCCCAGAAATGAAAAGCGAATGCCATCCGTCTCCGCATAGGCATCAGCTTTAGCAGAAATTAACCCCAAAAAAGCAAAAAAACATATGGTTATGACTCTCCTCATGATTTTCATGCAGTATTAAGTTACTGTAAACAAAAATCAAATCAAACAACTTGCGTTATATTGTTATAATTTTCACCCGAATAAATACCAAATAATACTATCCCATGGTCAATAAGTCGACTTTTGTACAACGCGATATCAGTTGGCTGAGTTTTAATGCAAGGGTTTTACAGGAAGCCAACGACCCTGCTGTTCCTATCAATCAAAGAATTCGTTTCCTTGGGATTTTCTCCAACAACATGGATGAGTTCTTTCGTGTACGTGTTGCTACATTGAAAAGGATGGCAGAATTTGATTCTGCCAAAACCAAACTCAATGTGCACATGGAGGATGCAGTCTCTGAAATTTTGGTTGATCTGCTCCATATTGTCTTGAAACAACAAAGTGAATTTGACAGGATCTGGGCCAATATTCAGACAGAATTGAAAAAAAACAAGGTTTTTCTCAAGAATGATCAACAACTCACAAGAGACCAAAAGTCCTTTGTCATTGATTTTTTTGAGAAGGAAGTTCGTTCAAATATCATACCCCTCATGATTGAGAGTTTGCCAGAACTCCCTTATTTGCGGGACAAGAGTATTTATCTTGGCGTTGTGATGCAGAAGAAGAACTCTGCATACAAGCAGCAATATGCGCTGATTGAGATTCCCTCCAAAACCCTTGGCCGGTTTGTCAAATTGCCAACAGACAAAAAAGAAACCCATATCATTCTCCTTGAGGATATTGTAAGGGTCAATCTTCCTTATATATTTTCCTATTTTGGGTATGACCATTTTGAAGCGCATATTTTCAAGGTTACCAAGGACGCTGAATTAGACCTTGACAACGACATCAGTACATCGCTGGTAGAAAAGATGCAAAAAGGATTGAAAAAAAGACGCCGAGGGAAACCTGTTCGTTTCGTTTATGATAAGGAGATGAACAGCGGGTTATTGAACTATCTCACAAAGAAGTTGAAACTCAACAATAAATCAAGCATTATTCCAGGCGGGCGCATCCATAATTTTAAACATTTTATGGATTTTCCTGATGTGTTTCCAGCAACCACACGTAAAATGACCGCTATCCCTCATCCAGACTTGAATTCCGCCATACGGGTAACCGATGTGATTGGGAAGAAAGATGTATTGTTGCATTTCCCCTATCATTCTTTTAATGCCATCATTGATTTACTGAGAGAAGCCGCCATCGATCCAGATGTTAAGTCCATCAAGATTACTGCCTACAGGCTTGCTTCAGAATCCAAGGTGATCAATGCCTTGGTCAATGCGGCCCGCAATGGAAAAAAAGTGGAAGTGATGTTGGAGTTAAAGGCCAGATTCGATGAAGAGGCCAACCTCGAATGGAAAACAGTGTTAGAGGAAGAGGGGGTCAAGGTGATTTTGGGTATTCCGAACATGAAGGTCCATGCAAAAGTGTGTATTATCAACAAGCGTGTGCAAAACAAAACCATTCAATATGGCTTTGTCAGTACCGGAAACCTGAATGAAAAGACAGCTCATTTTTATGGTGATCATTGCCTGCTTACTTCCAACAGGAACATCATGGCGGATATCAACAGGATATTCTACTATCTTGAAAATCCAGTTTCACACGCAGGTACCCTGGAAGAGTGTAAAACGTTGTTGGTGAGCCCAGTAGGCATGCGGAAGAAAATAACCGAGCTTGTTGAGAAGGAGATAAAGGAAGCAAAAAAGGGATTTCCTGCCTCCATTACACTCAAGTTGAACTCGCTCAGTGATGTTTCCCTGATTGAAAAACTCAATCAGGCTTCTGTGGCTGGCGTTGAAGTCAACCTCATTATTCGTGGCATATATTCTGCTAAAATTCAAACAAAGAAAAAGCAGGCATCACCCTATGCGATCAGCATAGTTGATGAGTATTTGGAGCATGCCAGGATTTTGGTTTTTCATAACGGGGGTAATGTTTTGGTGTATATCTCCAGTGCTGATTGGATGGTGAGGAATCTTGATCATCGTGTAGAGGCAGCATGTCCAATTGTCGACAACGAACTGAAGAAGGAGTTGTTGGAGGTATTGAAAATCCAACTGTCTGACAATGTAAAAGCAAGAATTTTGGATCCTGAGTTTATCAACAACTATGTATCTTCACCTGGTAAAAAGCAATTGCGTTCTCAGCAGGAGATTTATAACTATCTGGTAAAAAAACAACCCCTAAAGCAACGTGCGACTGGCAGCAATTGATATTGGAACCAATGCAAGCAGGCTTCTGATCTCCGAGGTTACGGTGAATGGAAATGGTATTGCTGGCTTCAATAAGCTCAATTTGATCAGGGTTCCCCTGCGTTTGGGATTTGATGTGTTTGAGACCGGAGAAATCTCCAAGGAGAAAAAGCACATGATCCTTCAAACCATGAAGGCCTATGCTCACCTCATGAATGCCTATGGGGTTGATAAGTCAATTGCTGTTGCCACCAGTGCAATGAGGGATGCAAGGAACAGGGATGAGGTTGTGAGAAAAATATTTCTTGAAACTGGCATCAACATAAAAGTAATTTCAGGTGATTTTGAGGCATCCTTGATTTATGAATCACATGTGGCAGAAAACCTCAACGCCAACAACAATTACCTTTACGTAGACGTGGGTGGGGGAAGCACCGAACTCACCTTTTTTTCCAACAATGCCCTGGTATACAAGCATTCATTCAACATTGGGACCATTCGTTTGCTCAAGAACATGGTTACAGATGCCGATTGGCAAGAAATGAAAGAGGCGCTGCGTGAGAATTTGCGTGGTCAGAAAAGTACGATTACCATTGGTACCGGAGGCAATATCAACAAGATATTTTCACTTAGTAAAAAAAAAGATGGCAAGCCTTTGCACATCGATGTGCTCAAAGATTACTACAAAGAATTTTCATCCTGCACACTTGAAGACAGGATACGCCTCTATAATCTCAGGCCCGACAGGGCTGATGTAATTGTTCCTGCACTGATGATTTACCTTCAAATCATGAAATGGGGTAACATGGAAGAGATGCTGGTTCCCAAGATTGGGCTTGCTGATGGACTGATTCAACACCTTTATGCTGAGGCCAGTGCTTAACAATTCCTTTGGGTTTACATCAAGATTTATTTACGCATTGCTAACATTCAGTTAATGATTTGTAGGGAAATTTATAAAACCTATTAATCATGAACAAGAGAGAGCTCGAAGTTGCCGTTATCAGTGATGTTCACCTTGGCACTTTTGGATGCCATGCATCAGAATTGGTATCCTATCTCAGAAGCATTTCCCCAAAATTGTTGATATTGAATGGTGATATCATTGATATCTGGCAATTCAAAAAGCACTATTTTCCGGCTTCCCACATGCAGGTTATCAAGGAAATATTTGGCATGATTGCAAGAGGAACACAAATAGTGTACATCACAGGAAACCATGACGAATCGCTCAGGAGGTATAGTGGTATACAATTGGGTAATTTTCAAATGGTTGATAAGCTGGTGATTGAAATTGACGGTAAAAAAACCTGGATTTTTCATGGGGATGTATTTGATGCAACAACCAAAGGGAGTGCCAAAATGATTGCAAAATTGGGCGGGCATGGGTATGACCTGTTGATTTTGGTGAACAGGGCCATCAATTGGCTGCTCAAGACAATGGGTCGGGAGAAAATGAGTCTTAGCAAGAAGGTCAAGAATGGTGTAAAAAAGGCCGTTGCATGGATAGGTGATTTTGAGCAAACTGCAGCAGAGTTGGCCATCGCCAAAGGATATGATACGGTGATTTGTGGTCATATTCATCAGCCACAAATACG
>CANEWJ010000016.1 GCA_947442625.1 Chitinophagaceae bacterium | reverse complement strand
GTGATCTGTGGAATGGATTTGGCAACGGCTTCCGGAACAAGCCTGTCTTCTGTATTGATGTTTTCGAGCAATTCAAGAACAGTCATTTTTTCCAAGTGCCTGTAATGTGAATCCTGCTCTGTCGTTCTGCCGTTCATCGTTTTGACTTAGTGTTTTTTGTGATAGGCTGCCAATCCATCCATGGGTTGTTTGATAACAACTCCCATCTTGAATCCGAAGTCATTGCAAAGTTCGGCAATTTTGTCTTTGAAATAAAAAGCAATGCTTCCTGCAAAATGAATAGGAGCAGTAAACCGCTGTGGGTAAGTGCCAAGGTGCTGTTCAAAGAAATCCCTCAAGCCGTCTTCAATGATGTTTTCAATGATGAAATGTCCCCTGTGCATGGACAAAAAGATGGTAAAGCTTGCCAGGTACCTATTGGCAAAGGGTTCCTTGTATACTTTTTGAAGGATCTCGTTTTTATCAGTCTTGAAATGAGCCTTGAACGATTTCATCAATGCAGCATCAAATGTGCCATACAAGAAATGTTGTATTATTTTTCTACCCAGGTATGCACCACTTCCCTCATCCCCTAAAATATACCCCAGGCCAGGAGAATTGAGGATAATTTTTTTTCCATCAAAAGAACAGGAATTCGATCCTGTACCAAGGATGCAGGCAATGCCAGGCTTGTTGCCACAGGTGGCAATGGCAGCACCCATCAGGTCATGGGAGACGTGAACAGCAGTGCCAGGGAATATGTCTTCGAGGGCTTTTTTGACAATATTGGCATTGGTCTTGGTTTTGCAGCCTGTTCCGTAATAGTAAACGGAAAGAATTTCTTTCTTCAACAGGGTTTTGGGGAATGCTTTTAAAAGGGTTTCGCGTATCTGTGTACGGTCCATGTGGTAAGGACTGAGACCTACCGTAAAAAAAGACTTGAAACTTCCCTTTCCGACCAGTCTCCATTCCGTTTTTGTTGCTCCACTATCCGCTATCAGTTTTAATCCGTCCATAATTCAGGTTAATTCAGGAACTTTGCAAAATTACAATTGAAAGAACAACATGAGCAACAGGAAGATCAACGCAGCCACTCCCATCCTATTTTCAATTGCCGTAGTATTGGGCATGTTCATCGGCTACAAATTACGCAGCAATATGCCAATGACGAAAAGTTTTTTGACTTCTCCTGGAACCAATACGCTCAATGAGGTGATGCAACTGATCAAGCAGCGCTACGTTGACAAGGTGAATGTTGATTCAGCGGCTGCCACTGCCATCAATGGTTTGGTGAACACGCTTGACCCCCACTCGGTTTACATCCCGGTAACTGAATTGTCTGAAGTGAATGAGGGCCTGGAAGGCCAGTTTTATGGGATTGGCATTGAATTCAATATTTTCAATGATACGGTTCATATTCTTTCTGTGCTGGACAATGGGCCTGCCAAGAATGCCGGTATTGTTGTTGGCGACAAGATCCTTGCAGTGAATGATAGCGCAGCCACTGGCCTTAAAAACAGCGACCAACTGAAAAAATGGGTAAAGGGACCCTCAGGTTCGGAAGTCTCGATTCGGCTGATGCACGAGAACAAGATCATCAACAAGTCGGTTGTTCGGGGAAGCATTCCCATCAGCTCTCTGGATGCGGCTTACATGATAGACAAGGATAATGGCTATATCCGGTTGAACCGTTTTTCCAGCAATACCTACAAGGAGTTTCTGGAATCCCTGGAAAAGCTGAAAGCCTCGGGGATGAAATCATTGGTACTTGACCTGCGTGACAATGGTGGCGGCATTCTTGAGGAAGCCATTGACATCATCGACGAGTTCATCGGTGGTGAAAAACTGATTGTGTATACCGAAGGGATCAACAGTCCCAAAAAAGAATACAAAGCAAAGCGCTCAGGTCTTTTTGAAACCGGAAAACTGGTTGTATTGATGAATGAGGGTTCCGCCTCTGCCAGTGAAGTGATTGCCGGCGCTTTGCAAGACCATGAAAGGGCCACTATCGTGGGCAGAAGAAGCTTTGGTAAAGGGCTTGTGCAGGAGCAATATGCATTGTCTGATGGATCAGCACTCAGGCTTACCATTGCCAGGTATTTTACTCCACTGGGAAGGAGCATCCAAAAGCCTTATGATGAAGGAAATGAAGCCTATGAAATGGAGGTGATGAACAGGTTTCATACGGATGGAGTGACAAAAATCGATAGCACAAAATACCAGCGATTGCCCGTAAAAACGGCCAATGGCAAAACCCTTTATGGTGGCGGTGGAATCACACCAGACCTGTCGGTAGCCATCGACCCCATCTTGTTTGACACGGGTTATAACAGGATCTACATCAACAATATCATCGGCAATTTTGCCTACCGGTATTTCATGGCCAACAAAAACAACATATCGACATACAAGGATGTTGCTGCCTACAGCAGCCAATTCAACCTTGATGATAAAGTACTTCCACAATTGGTTGATTTTGCCCAAAAACAGGGGATAAAAATCATATTGTCGTCACCAGCTTCCCAAAACCGTGTGAAGAACACCATCAAAGCCATGGTGGCAAGGCTTGCCTGGAATGAATCAGCCTATTTCCATGTTTTGAATCAACAGGATGAGACGTTTATCAGGGCCATGGAGGACATCAGGAAATAGGTCAGGAACGGATGATATAGATCTGTGAACTGCAAACGCCTTTTTTGAAAATGGCATTGAGGTTAGAGATAATGCCTGTTACCATTGCTGGAATCAACCGCATGCTGCCTGTTTTGTATTTTTCACTCAAGAGACTTACATAAAAAGCATCATACCACATGGGTTTTATGGCAGTGACCTTCATGGAATGCATGTGCATCAGTCTTGAAAGGCTGTCTGGGCTAAAATGATGCAAATGACGGGGCACATCATAAGCAGCCCAATGTTCAGCATAATGCCTGGCATCAAAGGATGTATGGTTAGGCACTGCTACAATCAACGTACCATCCTGCTTAAGGATTCTTTTTACCTGATCCAGTGTGCCGTGTAGGTCGTGGACATGCTCCAAAACATGCCACATGGTTACTGCATTGAAAGTATTGCTTGGCAAGGAAGAAAGTTGATCGGGATGGCTGATCTTAGATGATGTGATTTCCGCTGCCCTGGAAGCTGCCCCAGGATCGGGTTCCATACCCTCCACCTGCCAGCCTGCCGATTTCATTTCCATCAGGAAGGCGCCAGTACCACAGCCATAATCAAGCAATTGCCCGGTTTGGCAATGGCTGTATTGGGTAACGAGTTTTCTTTTGGAAGCAACAGCTTGTTTCCTGATCAGCTGATAAATGGTATTGAAAATTCCTTTCTTGCTATCTGTGTGGGAGATGTAGGCATCTGACTGATAATACCGCCCAATCTGGTCTGGGGCGGGTGGATTGTCCGTAAACCTGAATCCGCATGCAGTACATGCTACAAGCTGAAAATTTTCTGTAGAAACGGTAAAATCCTTGACCGTAAGCAGTTTGCTGTATTCGGTATGGTGGCAAACAGGGCAAAGCATGGTACGAAATTTTTATGATTAAATAACCCTGTATGTTGCCTTTGGGGTGATGATCTTCAGTGGGTTATACCTTGATTCCAACAAATCAAAACTTCCAAACATGAAACGAATGGTCAGGAGTAGTGCAGCCATAAAAAACAGTACCATTGCGGCTTTTTGCCATTTGTTCTTGCTGGCATTGGCGCGCTGTTCTTCAAAAAAGACCTCCATGTCGGTATTGGTTTTCTCTTCCTCCCCTACTTTGATGGTATGTTCGGCATCTGGCCTCAAAACATGTTTATAGTGAACAGGAGCAAAAAAATCAGTTGTTACCGTCTTGGGAACAAAGCCAATTTCACCTTCATCAGATAATGAAAAACTGCCCACATCCATCCACTCCAATTTTCGCTCGGTCATCAGGCGGTTTTTTAACTCCTCTCCCATTAACGTCAATTCATTGTCTACATGTTCTCTGTCCATTCCAGTCAATCGGGCAATATATTGGGACTGTTCGCCCGACGATGGATTGATGTTGGTATTAAACGCAAACAATTGAGTTGGTGGTAACACTTGCTTTCCTGAAAAATCATTAACCGCAGGAATACGCTTGAGAGACAGTGCTCCCAAACCGGGGATAGATACACTCCCCTTCAATGAAAAGTACCTGTAAAGAAGACTGGGTAATTCAACATATTTCATGCTGAGGGTCATTTGGCTTTTGTGAATGAATACCGTAGACCTGCGATAAAATTGAAACCAAAGGAGTCATATTGGTTCCATCGCTGGTATTGGATATTGGCAATATTATTCAAATCAACCCATAATGCCCATTTTTTATTCAACTTATAATCCACACCCAGGTTAATATCAGCGGCATCCTTCAACCGTTTCTCAGGCATCCCCGGCGACCTGGAAAGGCCTCCACGCCACAAGTCTGCACTGACACGTGTTGTAAGGCCCTTGAATGGTTTCCATGACAAACCAAACTTCAGCTCCAATGGTAGAAGACCGTATGCCGCTGAATAGGTTTTCTGGTTTTGGAATGCATAAACGTTGATCGAAGACCTGAATTCCATTTCAGGCGTAAACGTATAGTTGACCTCACCAGCAAGATGAATCGCTGTCAGTTGCGATTCATTCAAGACTTTCATTTCTTTTCCAGAACCTTGAGCGTTGAGAAAAAGGGGAAGGTCATAGAAAACGGTGTATCCTCCATTGAACTTGAGCTGCAGGCCTTTAGCACTCAACCATTCAACACCGGCATAATAATCAGTCTGTTGAAATATGGTGAGCGAATCAGGAGAAAGAAGGAATGGATTAACGGCATACAACTTGTGCAATGAGTTAATATCCAATTTATTTACAGCGCCTGCTTTTAGTTTCACACCCGTTTCTCCCAAGAGATAGTCGAACTGCAGATTGGGCACAAGATTGATTTTGCTTGATTTCAATACTGGTATGATGGAACCCTTGACATTGAGTGATGAAGGACTGTATTCAAATGACAGGGGGACCTGAACCAGGACTGCAGATTGGCTTACCTGATCGCCTTTTTTCAGGCTGGCCATTTGGGCATCAACCCCAATGCCCGCTTTCAATGTTTCATTGATAGCATAAGAAATGGGAAAGGCAAAGGTCAATGCAATCTCTGATTGTGCCCTGCTGGCAGCAAGAAAATCTGCCCTGAATTCGGGCATCAGGCTCATTGAACCATTTTCGCCAGAGAGGTGATCATACTTTGCCCCAAGGTGAAAATTATTGAAATTTTGACGGAGATCTGCTGAGGGAAAACTGGGGTTTAGTAGACGATCAAAGCCATACAGCCGGTAACCCTGCCTGTCAAACCCTGCATAAACATGGGCAATTCGGTTTTCTGCAAGGGTATTTTTATAGCCCAGGTTCAGGGATGAGTGAGCATATTGCTGGTCTTCCAGTTTTCCTTTGGAAGAAATATGGTCGAGGTTGGCGGTAAATTGCTCCTTTGCCTTACCGCTGGTAAAGCCCAGGGATGCAAAGGGTGTGGAGAGGTTTCCAAATCCCAGCTTTGCAAAAACATC
The DNA here is from genome assembly GCA_947442625.1 of Chitinophagaceae bacterium. Taxonomy (GTDB): domain Bacteria; phylum Bacteroidota; class Bacteroidia; order Chitinophagales; family Chitinophagaceae; genus Pollutibacter. Next base: position 24,690 of record CANEWJ010000016.1, on the reverse strand, counting down.
TTCATGGTCTTGCTGCTTTTCGTTGGTATGAAAAGAAAGCGGCTTGATCACAAAAGAACTCATGGGTGTGGTGAACTGTATCGGCATTGTTGGAAAGGTTAACCGATAGGCAGTTGTGTCTTTGGGTGGGGCATCGGCCTGAAATTCCAACTTACCAGTTTTAACTATACTGGGTTTAAAGCTGGATGTAATGCTGATTTCTTCTTTTTTGCCACGCTTGTCTTGTGCAAAAACATTTTCACTGCTAACAATAAGCAACAAGCAAAGAACAGATACAATAACCTGAAGCAAATTATTTGATCTCATATTATTTTTTTAGACCTGTTTTTTCTGCGAGTTCAACGGCTTTCAATTTCTCTGTGGCCTCCAGTCTGAGTTCGGCAATGGAACAGTTTTCAACTACACTTTTCAATGTGGCTTTGGCATTGAAAAAATCTTTTTGCTGCAGGAAAATATCGCCAAGCAGCATATAGGATCGGGTGATCCAAAACTCATAGGATCCGGAATTTTCAATCGAGGCCAGGGCAGCTTTTTCGGCAGCATCCCAATTGCCCATTTTAAATGCATTCAAGGCCAATTGATACCTGGCTTCAGCAGCCAAAGAGGATTGGTTGTTGACCACCACTTTATTGAAAGAAGCAGTTGACTTCTCGAAATTATTTTCAGACTGTGCAGCATATCCCAAAACAGTCTCTGAAAAAGATTGATCGTCTTGGTTGGCAGCTGCATTGCTGATGAGGGCATTGGAGGCATCTTGCCCCTGCAGCCATTGTTTCAAATGATAATAAGACCGCACTTCTCCCCTAAGCGATTCTATCAACAGATCTGATTTGGTGGTGAGCCTGGACAGTTGGTTGAATTGTTTGAGTGCCGATGCATAATCTTTGAGTTCAAAGAAATACAACTTACCTGCCACACGCAATGCCTTCTCTTGGTATTTGCTGGTTCCTTTGGCGGCCAGCCCATCATACAATTGGGCAGCGGCTTTCCAATCCTTTTCTTTCAAAAGCAATTCCCCTTTATAATTAAACACCTCAGCAATGAAAAGACCATTGGGGAATTTTCGCATGTATTCATCCAATGCCTTCAGGGAGGCCTGGGGTTTGCCGTCTGCATAAGTAGTTTGCACATACCGGAACAGCAGTGAATCTTTCTGGATCTGGTCCATTGACTTTCCTCCCGCTTCCAAAAATTGCTGGTATTCATCGATCCGGCCATTGTCTACGTAAAGACTTTGTACACTTTCAATGGCTTCCGCCGCTTGTTCCGATGCTGGATATTCCTTTACGAGTCTCTTGTATTGGGCGATGGCTTCTTCAATTTTATCCAGGTTATAATAGGCGATACCGAGTTTGAGCAAAGATGCCGGGATCATTTCATCATCCTTTTCCACCAATGAAGGAATGCGCTTGAGATAAGGAATGGCCTTTTCAAATTCTTCCTCTGACAGGTGCGTATCACCAAGCTCCATGGTGATGAGCGGCAGATAGATGGATGTTGCATATTGCTGTTCGGCTGCCTTGAGCAGTCCAATTTTATTGGCCGGAGACTTGATGCCTTCAATGAGTGCAAGTTGAAAGGATGCATAATCTGCACCTTCGCCTTTGCTGTTTTGAACACTGGTGTAAATGGATTTGGCCTTGCTGGTATTCTTTTCCATGAATGCACAGTCTGCAGCCCTTAACATGGCTTCCCCTTTGATTTCGGAGCCAATACTGCGGTTGCCCGTGTAGAGCTTTTCGAAAAATGGAGCAGCCTTTGCATATGCTTCCATTTCAAAAAATGCATAGCCGATATTGTAGAGTGCATTTGTTTCGCTCGCCTCCCCCATTGGCTTGATGGGCAGTTTGAGATATTCTTGCAGGTATTTGATGGCCTTTTCGAATGCCTCGTTGCGCAGCGCGAGTTCGCCTCTCCAAAAAAGCGAAGGGGCATAGAAGGGAGTATTTTTGAATCCGGCAATCGACTCCATCATCTTGTCTGCAGCAGGATACTGGAGATCATTGATCAGTTCAATTCCCCGACCAAAAAATATCCTTGGTGCAAGGGTTTTATAGGAAGCGCTGAAACTGCCAATGCGCTCCAGCAAAACCAGTGCCTGTCTGAAATTATTGGTACGGGCATAATAAGATAGCAACAGATCATTGGCTTCTTTGGCATAGGTTGAAGAAGGATATTCATTGACAAAATTGCTCAAGCCTTGCAGCGCCTGGTCTTCAAAACCCATTTCTAGGGAGAGTTTGGCAATCAGGAACCGGGCAATTTCCTTTTTATCTGTGCCAATATTTCCTGAGATGCAGAACTGAAAAGCACTCCTTGCATTGGCTCTTTCATTAAGCTGCAGATAGGAATGGCCAAGAATATACATGGACTGCAAGGCAACGGTATCCTTTCCAGCAGAAAGGGGTTTAAGCTGTTCCACTGCCTTGGTGAATTTGCCCATGAAATGATAGCCTGAACCCAGCTCGAATCGTTGAACTGGGTTGAGCACAATGCCTGAAGCGACGGCCTTTTCATACAGCAAAACTGCGCGGGGCTGATCACCTTTGTTGAAATAAATGGAAGCAAGCAGTTGCAACATTTCGCTGTTGTGCAATCCATCTCCTGTTTTCAGGTAATTTTCGCCATAACTGATCGCCTTGGCATCTTGCCCGTTTTCATGGTAAATATAGGCCAGGTAGAAAGGCACGGCCTTTGAATAGCGGGGATCTTTCTCAATGGACTGAAACCATTCGAGGGCATCTTTGTACTGCCTCTCTGAAAATGCCACAAAGCCCAGGTAATACTGAACATCGGCTGTGTAAGCAGAAGAACCCGCTTCTAACAATTGTTTAAAATAAGGCTTGGCGTTGTCAAATTTTTTCTGAGAGAAATAAGATACTCCTTTTTCAAAAGCAACCCGTTGGACCTCCTCTTTTGAAAGATAGAGCTTGTCTGTCATTTCCAGAAAGCGGATGGTTTCAGGATACATGGCCATACTGAAATGATAGTGGCCAAGGTGGTAGGCCAATTTAACTGCTGTTGAACGATTCTCAGCCTTATTGACCATTGCCGTGGCAAGCGCTACTGCAGTTGCCTCATGCTGTATAATGCCACAAGCAATCCTGATGTACGCAAATTCTTCTGCATCATTTTTTGTAACAAGCACTTTGGCTTCCTGCGAGGAAAGATAATCCGCTACATAATTGGTTGCTGTTTGGTACTGGCCTTCGTCAAAAAGCTGCCGTGCCTTGTTCAATACAAGCTGTGGAGAAGCGGTTGATCGGGTGGTTTGTCCTTGCAGGTGCATTGAGAACAAGACCAAAGTAAAATAAGGGAGTTGCTGTAGCAATTTTGTAAATCGAAACATAAAAGGATAAGCTTTTTGTTCTGTTCAAAAATAACCTTTAAATCATGAGATCCGATCATTATTGTACCTTTGTCATGAAAGTTTTAACTAAGATTTAAAGGGCTTAATCAATCCGATAAAATGAAGAAATTGCTCAGTACGCATTACAATGCATTTTCCTTTAACACCGCCATGTTGGTGTTGCGTTTGGCCATGGGCATGCTCATGATGTCTCATGGTTATGACAAGCTTGTGCATTTCAATGAAAAAAAGGCTGTTTTTTACAATTTTTTAAGCCTGGGATCCACCACCTCTTTGATGTTGTGCATTTTTGCAGAGTTCTTTTGTGCCTTGTTTGTGGTAATTGGCTTGTTTACCAGGCTGGTGGCTGTTCCGCTGGTGGCGGTGATGTCGATAGCCGTTTTTAGTGTTCATAAAATGGATTTTTTTGATACTGGTGAGGCAGCCAGTTTATACCTTGCGGGATATTTAGTTTTGCTTTTGTGTGGACCCGGCAGAGCCAGTGTAGATGGCATTGCCAGTAAATAAAATCTTGATGATGAAAGGACAGCATTCAATTGCAGCGGTTATCCTGACCATTGGGGATGAGCTGTTGATTGGTCAAACCATAGACACCAACAGTGCCTGGATGGCAACAGTATTGAACCAGGCAGGCATTCCCGTAAAACGGCGCGTTGCCGTAGGTGACGACTGGAATGAAATCTGGGAAGCGCTCTCCGCAGAAGGAAAGGCGGCAGACATTGTATTGATCACCGGCGGGTTGGGACCAACCTCTGATGACATCACCAAGCCTTTGTTGTGTGATTTCTTTGGAGGCACGATGGTCACGGATCAGGCTGCACTGTACAATGTGACTGAGATTTTTTCAAAAAAACTCAACAGGCCTTTGCTGGAAAGAAACCTAAAGCAGGCCGAAGTGCCAGACAATTGCAGGGTAATCCAAAACAAAAGGGGTACTGCACCTGGCATGTGGTTTGAAAAGGATGGTACCATTTTTGTAAGCATGCCTGGCGTTCCCCATGAAATGAAGGGAATGATGGCAGAGGACGTGATTCCAATCCTGGTTGATCGCTTCAAATTATCTCCTGTTCAACACAGAACCCTTCTTACTGCTGGTATTGGAGAATCTTTTCTGGCGGAATTATTGCTCGAATTTGAAACTACCCTGCCCAAAGATTACAAACTGGCCTATCTGCCCAACTATGGCATGGTACGCTTGCGCCTGACAGGGCTCGATGGAACAAAAGACACTGATGAGATTGATGCCCTTTTCCAAGAACTGAAGGCACTGGTCAAAGATCATTTGGTTGTAGACGAAGACCTTACCTTACAAGAAACAATTGCAAAAATTTTACTGGAAAAGAAAAAGACACTCGCCATTGCAGAGAGTTGCACAGGGGGGTATATTTCCCACCTGATTACCATGCTTTCTGGTAGCAGTGCATATTTCCTGGGGGGAGTAGTAAGTTATTCCAATGAAATGAAAATTGATGTTTTGGGGGTTAATCCTGATACCATCTCCCAATTCGGTTCGGTAAGTGTTGAAACGGCTACCCAGATGGCGGAAGGAATCAGAAAGCAAACAGGTGCAGATTTCAGTCTTGCCACCTCTGGCATCATGGGTCCAACAGGTGGCACCCCTGAAAAACAGGTTGGCTTTGTTTGTGTGGCTTTTTGCTCCAGTGAGCGCACATCCACCACCACATTTCAGTTTCGCTTTGACAGGAAAAGAAACATTGAGCTGACTGCAGCACATGCTCTTGACTTTCTGAGGAAAAATATGGGATAATTTGGTGAATTTCAACCTGAAAAGAACCATTAAATCAGTTAACTTTACACTTCAATTTACCCATTTTAGCAGATTCAATGGCTTTAGTCAACATCATAATGCCCAAGCTCGGAGAGAGCATCATGGAAGCTACTGTGCTCAAATGGCACAAAAAGGTTGGCGATGTTGTGTCGCTTGAAGAAACCCTGCTGGACATTGCTACAGACAAGGTTGACAGCGAAGTTCCATCCACAACCTCTGGTGTACTTGAGGAGATTCTTTGCAATGAAAATGATGTGATTACCATTGGTTCAGTGATTGGCAAAATAAGGACCAATACACCTGAACCCACTGTTATTTCAACCCCTTCTCTGGCTCCTTCATCACAAAATGGTATTGCTGCAAATGGTGCTTCCCATCAACATGAAGAAATCAGGGTGCCTTTTCAGCCGAGTGAGATGGCGGTTGCATCCAAACAAGAGAATGGAAGATTCTTCTCCCCGTTGGTGATGAACATTGCCTCAAGGGAAGGGATTCCTTTTTCAGAGCTGGAACACATCAAGGGTTCCGGCAATGATGGAAGGGTAACCAAGTCAGACATTTTTTCCTATTTAGAGCATAGGGGATACAATCAACAGCCGGTGGCCAACCAGTCTTTTGTTTCAGCGCCTGTTCACACAGCTCCTCCCGCTTTCGTTCAGCAAAACACTTCTACCCAACCTGTACAACCTGAAGCAACGGCCAGTGGAAATGTTGAAGTCATCGAAATGGACAGGATGCGCAAATACATTGCTAATCACATGACCACGAGCCTTGCCACCAGTGCCCATGTGACCAGTTTTGCAGAAGCCGATGTTACAAATCTTGTGGCATGGAGGGATAAATCAAAGAAAGTATTTGAGAAAAGGGAAGGTGAGAAAATAACGTTCACTCCACTTTTTATTGAAGCGATTGTAAAGTGCATCAAGAAATACCCCATGCTCAACTCCAGTGTGGTTGGAGACAATATCATCATCAAAAAAGACATCAATATTGGGATGGCAACAGCGCTTCCCAATGGCAACTTGATTGTTCCGGTGATCAAATATGCTGACCAGTTCAACATCATTGGATTGGCAAAACAAGTGAACAGGCTTGCGAACAGTGCCCGCATGGGGAAACTTCAACCTGTTGATACCCAGGATGGCACCTTTACATTTACCAACGTAGGTACATTTGGCAGCCTCATGGGAACTCCCATCATCAACCAGCCCCAGGTGGCCATCATAGCAACCGGTGCCATCAAGAAAAAACCCGTGGTCATTGAATCTGATAAAGGGGACAGCATAGCTATTAGGCACATGATGTTCGTTTCCATGTCTTATGACCATCGCATCATTGACGGCGGAATGGGTTCTCTTTTCCTGGCTGCTTTTGTGGAGGCGCTGGAATCTTTTGATGTCAACCGTACATTCTAGTGAGCAGTTCCATTTTTTTGGTCACTCCCCCATTTACGCAACTCAATACGCCTTACCCGGCTACAGCTTACATCAAGGGTTTTCTGAACACCAAAAAAATCAGCAGCAAACAGGCGGATCTTGGCATTGAAACCATACTGGCCATCTTCAGCAAAAATGGCTTGTATGCCCTTTTCCAATACATCAAACAATCGGGTAAAACCCTTTCTGCCAATGCCAGCAGGATGGTTGCCCTTGAAAATGATTATACCGATACAATAGAACATGTTATCGGATTTTTGCAAGGCAAAAATCCGACCCTGGCCTACCATATCAGCAAACGCAAATTTCTTCCTGAGGCTTCAAGGTTTGAGCAAACCGATCAACTCGAGTGGGCATTTGGCACCATGGGCAACAACGATTTGTCCAAGTTTCTTTGTACCATGTACATGGAGGATCTCTCTGACCTCATCAAGGAAGCAGTAGATGAACATTTTGGATTCAGCAGGTATGCCGAACGCCTTGGCAGGAGTGCGAACAGTTTTGATGAGCTCTATGCATCTTTGCAAAGTGACCATACCTATATTGACAACATCTACCTTCAATTGTTGGCGCAACATGTTGATGCCATCCATCCCGGCATCGTCGCTTTTTCGGTACCCTTTCCCGGCAATTTGTATACGGCGTTCAGGTCTGCACAATGGATCAAAAAAAACCGACCCGGCATCAAAATTGCCATGGGCGGAGGTTTTCCCAACACAGAACTTCGTTCATTGTCTGATGTTCGGGTGTTTGAATTTTTTGATTTCATCACACTGGATGATGGAGAAGCGCCAATCGAAAACATGATTGGTTTTGTTGAGGGAAGAAAAACTATTGATGCCCTCAAAAGGACATTCATCTTGGAGGATGGAATAGTAAATTACCGCAACAATGCTTCTTGCAAAGATTACAAGCAGGCTGAATTGGGCACGCCTGACTATGCTGATCTCTTGCTTGATCAATACATATCTGCCGTTGAAATTGCCAACCCCATGCACCGGCTTTGGAGCGATGGCAGGTGGAACAAGCTGACCATGGCCCATGGTTGTTATTGGGGCAAGTGCACTTTTTGCGACATCAGCCTTGACTACATCAAGCTCTATGAGCCTGTGGCTGCTGCTTTGCTCTGCGACAGGATGGAGGAATTGATTGAAAAGACTGGAGAAAACGGTTTTCATTTTGTTGACGAGGCTGCCCCTCCTGCTTTGATGCGGGCACTGGCCTTGGAAATACTCAAGAGAAGATTGGTGGTGAGCTGGTGGACCAATGTGCGGTTTGAGAAAAGCTTTACCAGGGATCTTTGCATTTTGTTGCGCGCATCGGGTTGCATCGCAGTAAGTGGTGGACTTGAAGTGGCTTCAGACCGTTTGCTACAACTGATTGACAAGGGCATCACCGTTGCACAGGTTGCCCTAGTGAACAAGAACTTCACTGAGGCGGGCGTCATGGTGCACGCCTACCTGATGTATGGATTCCCCACACAAAGCATGCAGGAAACTGTTGACTCATTGGAAATGGTTCGTCAATTGTTTAAAACCGGTGTACTTCAATCAGCCTTCTGGCATCAATTTGCCATGACGGCACACAGCCCTGTGGGCCTAGATCCATCCAAATTCAAGGTGAAAAAACTGAGTGAAGCAGTGGGCAGTTTTGCCAACAATGACATCGCGCATATTGACCCAACAGGTGCAGACCATGAAATCTTCAGTTACGGATTGAAGAAATCCTTGTTCAACTTCATGCAGCATATTGGCCTTGATGATCCGTTGCAAAAATGGTTTGATTTCAAAATACCCAAGACAGATGTTGAACCCAACCACATTGAGAAAATCCTTTTAGAAGATGCCTTGCCCTTGTTCAGGCCTTCCACAAAAATGGTATGGCTGGGCAAAACTGTTGGATCTGAATATTATACAAAATCTAAGAAAGGGATGCAAAGGGAAATGGCAACAATTACCTTCATCAACAAATCCACTTCACTGGTCATTGATATTCCCAAACAGGATGCTGATTGGCTGCTGCCTACGCTTGAAAAAATGTCTATTGCAGACAGGTTGATGACCTTGCAGGAAATGAAGGAAAGCCATGAGGCTGCAGGGCTTGAAGACTTTGAATTGTTCATTGACAACAAGCCAATGAACACAATGCATAAAGTCGGATTGCTCCGACTTTAAATGCATTAAGTGCTTATTGTAAACCTATTCATTTATTGGTCCAACTTGGTTTCAAGGCCCCAACTCCTGCCTTTCTCTGTGGCAGGTACTCCATCCGTGAGCCAAACAGCAGGCTTTTCACCTTTCAACAACCAGTCAAAGAACTGTTGTTCCCTGATCTGTATGTCTTTCCTGTTTTTCCTTTCAATCAAATTATGGGCTTCTCCATTGTAATTTAGCATCCAGACTTTTTTATTCAGCCTGCGCATTGCTGTAAACATTTCAATGCCCTGGTACCAAGGCACGGCACCATCATTGTCATTGGACATGATCACCACGGGCGTTTTGACCTTAGGCAAATGAAATAGCGGAGAGTTCTCAATGTACAGCTGTGGCTTCTCCCAGAGGGTTGCTCCGATCCTGCTCTGTGTTTTCTCATATTGGAACTGCCTGTTCATGCCACTTTCCCAACGGATTCCGCCGTATGCACTGGTCATGTTGACCACTGGAGCGCCGGCCCATGCGGCAGCAAACACATTGGTTCTGGTAATGATGTGTGCCACTTGGTAGCCGCCCCAACTCTGCCCCTGAATACCCATTCTGGTACTGTCTACCCAGCCTTTTTTCACAAGAGCCCTAGCACCGCTGACCACATAGTCATACGCAGCCTTACCGGGATATCCATCTGTATAATGTATGTCTGGAGCCAATACGATATAGCCCCTGCTCACGAAAAATGGGATGTTCAACCTGCTTGGGGTTGGTGAAGGGGATTGATAGCTGAAAAGGCCATCAGAAAGGGTTTCATAGAAGTAGGCAATCATGGGATACTTCTTTGAAGGATCAAAGTTTTCTGGTTTATACACAATGCCGGTGGTCATTTTTCCGTCGTATGCCTTCCATGAAAACAACTCAGCTTTCATCCAGTTGTACTGCTCTTGTTGCGGATTGATGCTGCTGAATTTTATTTCTTTCACCAAATCAGTGGAGAAATGGATATTGGGAGAAGAGGCAAAGCTTTCTTTAGAGTAGATGTAGGCAGTGGCATTTTTCGCCTTGGTGGGGAAGCCCATGGCAAAGGCGCCTGTTTGAAGGACATTGATGGTTGCATTGGGCATCAATGGCATGGTGCCCACGCCAGCATGTTTTGTTTTTTCATCAAAGATCCTGAGGTGAATGGTTTGACCTGCTTGCACCGTACGCTCCTCCTGATCCATGGGGATGTAGCGATAGCTATGATGTGTCTTTCTTCCGTTTCCTGCTGTGATGTTGATGGGGGCCATCAATCCTGTTGGATCCAGCTTCCAGATATCATACCTATCATACACATAGAGGGCTTCATCATTTTTCTGCCAACGCATTGGGCCATAAGGATTTGGATCGGAAGGCATGTCATAATCTTCTTCATAGAGTTTGACAGGAATTTGCTTGCTGATGTTGATAATTTGTCCATTATGGTAAGCATGATAATGCCTTTGTTTGGTATCATACCAAACGAGGTGATTCCCTTCTGGTGAAAACTGCGGCATACCAGACAGGTCCTTGGCAATGATTTTTTTGGATCCGGTAGAGGGGTCTATCAGGTAAACATCTTTTTTTGTCCCACCTTCCCACTGCATGGCTACCCTTTTGCCTTTGTCACTCATTCCGAGGAATTGTTTTCCATCACCTTCTGCAGCAATCATCACTTGTGGGATGTCAAGATCAGCCAGCTGGGTCAGTTTTTTTGTGGAGAGGTCTACCATGGCCAGGTAGGATTTCCGGTTTTCCATCTCTGCTGTTCGCAGTTGATATGGCTGCAAATAATCATCATTGTAATGCCAAACATCCAGTTTAACCAGATCAATGTCGATGAGTGATGTATCCTTGATAGGCTTGATGGGCGCGGTTCCCAGAAAAAGACGCTTGCCTGATTTGCTGAAATTGGGGGCATAGTTTTCACTGATGGTCCAGTTGATCTTCATGCCTGGCGTAAACTTATCTGCCAAAACGGTAGCCGCTGCATCTCCATTCTGCCAATACCATAATTTATGAAATTTTTGCATCGACTTGAATGCACTGTCGCGTTCTGCAACAAATGCAATCTGGTATCCATCTTCATCGATGGCAAAATTCCTAAAATCATTTCCTCCTACCAACAGGGTATCAAAACGGTCTTCAACAGCACGCCAGATATACACCATTGGCTTGATGTTTTTGTTGGATTTGCTGGAGGAAGATTCCACCAACAATATCTTGCCGTTTTCGCTCCAGAGATAATCGCTTGTCAGGGGAAGTGTCTTGGGATTTTTTTGTCCCAGCCTCATTACAATGAGTTCAGTTCCTTCTTGCACTGCAGCGGCAGCGCCATCATCGCCTTCAGCATCCGCCATCTCATCATCATTCTCCCCAGTTGCTGTCCATTTTCTTTTTTGTTTTTTATCAGGCACCTGCTCAATGATGAGCGGAACCTGTTTTTTGGCTGTATCCTGTTTTTTGGCGGCAGTATCCTTTGCCATGGATATTTTTACCGAATCGGCAGGCTTTTTGATCAATTGGTAGGCCAGCAAACCACCAGCTTTTTCAGGCATCTTGTATGAACTGACACCAGCAATTTTATCTAATGAACGTTGACTGAGATCAAAAATACCCAGGGAATCTTTGGGATATTCATCGGGTCTTTTTTTCTTGATTTTAGCACTCCTGGTATCTGCAAAAAAAGGTTTTATTTTAAAGACAAGAAAACGGCCGTCTTCTGAAAATGAGATAGCGTAACCCCTTGCAATAGTAGTAGAGAAAGAAGAATCTGTCTTTTGCAAAACCAATTTTCCATCGCCTTCCTGCGGCTCTACCGTATAGGCAATCCATGTTCCATCATTGTTGATTTTTCGTTCACCGAGTGACTGCCATCCATCATAAACGGTATGGTCCAACGGCTTTTTTTGGCTCCACCCCATAAGACTGAAGCAAACGAATGACAATACAAGCAGGAATAATTTTTGACTATGGCGCATATGGTTGGAATTTGGGTTGAAATTAACGAATTGGCCTTAAAAACAGTTCAATTGTTGTCTTTTTGAGCACCTGAATCACGCCAAACATTCACCGTTTGCATGACCACCGTCAGGATGATGATGGAAATACCAGCATAGAAGGATGGGCCCAGCATTTTGTGTTCATGGTAGATCAAAAAAGCCAACAGGATGCCATAAACAGGTTCCAGGTTGAAGGTGAGGTTAACGGTGAATGGCGATACTTTTGAAAGTGCCCTTACCGAAAGATTAAATGCAAGAACGGTGCAGAAAAGGCTCATGAACAAAAGCCAAAACAGGTCTTTAACAGTAGGAAGATAGGTTGCTACAGGAATAAATATCAAGTAAACGGGAACAACAAAGTTCAGGACCATCCACCCCCCGCCAATCTCATAAAAAGTCATGGTGTCTGCATCATGTTTACCGACAAACCTTTTGTTGAGGATGGGAAAAATAGTGGCCAGGAACGCTGAGATGATGCCAAATAAAATTCCGGTCCTGAAGTGCTGGTCAAAATGAAAAATGAGGTAAACACCAAGCATCACCAATAGGCCAAGCAAGAATTCAGACAATATCATTTTTCGATTGGAAATCAATGGATCAAGAAATGAAGAAAAAAATCCGACTGAAGAAAAACAAACAAGGGCAACGGAGATATTGGCATACTTGATCGATCCATAAAAGGTTACCCAATGCAGCGCTATGATGCCACCTATGCCAATGAGCGGAAGCATTTGTTTCCAATGCAACCATTTGATTTTTTTAGAAAAAAATGAAATAGCCAATAAAATCAAGGCGGAAAAAAACATGCGGTACCAAACCAACAAGGCTTCATTGATGGTTATCAATCGGCCCAAAACACCGGTAAATCCTGCAAGAAAGACGGAGAGGTGAAGTTGCAGGAGGGCTTTTTTCATGAAAATGACTACAATTAGGAGATCAGCTTTTCTTTTGTTTTTTGCTAAGTCCACCAAACAGGTGTTGCATTTGCATGGAGAGCACTCCTACAATACCTTCCTGGATGATCCCTTTGGTCATTTTGGAAGCACCAAATTTTCTGTCGCGGAAGGTGATGGGTACTTCCTTTATCTTAAAACCAAGTTTCCAGGCAGTAAATTTCATTTCAATTTGAAAAGCATAGCCTACGAACCGAATGGATTTCAGGTCCATGGTGGCCAATACTTTCCTGGAATAACAAACAAATCCAGCCGTGGCATCATTTACAGGAAGCCAGGTGATGAGTTTGCTGTAGAGTGCTCCGGCTTTAGAGATAAGTTTTCTGCTCAGGGGCCAGTTTTCAATCTGCCCTCCACAAACATACCTCGATCCTACTGCCATGTCTGCTCCACCTGTATGACAGGCATCATATAATCTCTCCAGATCATTGGGATCATGGGAAAAATCGGCATCCATTTCAAAAATATAGTCATAGGCATTTGTCAAAGCCCATTCAAAACCTGTGATGTAGGCGGTTCCCAAGCCCAGTTTGCCTGCTCTCTCGATCAGAAAAAGTTCGTTGGAGTGAAGTTGCTGCATCGATTTTACGATAGCCGCGGTGCCATCAGGGGAATTATCGTCGATGATCAATAGATGGTACTGTTGACCAAGATTGATAACGGCATCAATGATCAATTGAATATTTTCTTTCTCCTTGTAGGTTGGTATGATGACGAGCTTCTTCAAAATAGAGTTTCTACAGGTTGTCTTATGGTGTTTTGGATTTCAGCATGACGCGGTTGAAAATTTCAGTAAGCTTGAGCTTTGTATGCAGCGCAAATTCACTTTTCATGATCCAGTCATAATATGATGGTTCAGTTTTCAATACATCAACAACTACTTTTCCCTTGTGCTTACCGAAATTAAAAATTTCCTTTCCGTTTTCGATGACCATTCTTCTGGCAAAGTCTACGATTGGCTCCTCTCCAACCACCTTCATCACGGTATCAATGGAATTTCCCAATTGGGGATATTTGTTGATTTGGGCCAGAAATACTTCCCAGGTAGCATTGATGTCTGTTTCTGCTGAATGGGCATTCTCCAGGTCTTTTTCACAATAAAACTTATAGGCGGCAGAAAGTGTACGGGGTTCCATTTGGTGATAAATCTTTTGAACATCCAGCAAACGCTTCCCCTGAATATCAAAATCCAGTCCGGCACGCAGGAATTCTTCGGCCAACAATGGCCAATCAAACTTGTTTGAATTGTATCCTGCCAGGTCTGCACCTTCGAGGTATTGCCTGATTTCATTGGCAACCTGCTTGAAGGTAGGGGCGTCCTTGACCATATCATCTGTAATGCCATGAATGGCCGAAACCTCTGCAGGAATAGGTTTCTCAGGGTTGATCAACCTCCGTTTCATTTGCCTGCTGCCATCTGTAGAAACCTTGAGCATTGCAATTTCCACCACCCTATCTTGTGTCAGGCTTAAACCTGTTGTTTCAAGGTCAAGAAAAACAATGGGTCGGAGCAGCTCAATGTTCATATATTGAATTATCACCACAAGATAAGCTGAAAAAATAAGTGCGAGGAAGTATTTTCCCATCAATTTGTGAGAAAATCAACTGTGAGGATTGCGTTAAAATGCTGATTTTAAATAAAAAACATTGCTGCATATGCTAAAATGCTCAAAATTGAGTTCTATATTTGTAAAATCAAAACCTCTTACATGAGAAAGACTGTTGTTTTGTTGTTCATACTTGCCTCCATTATCGTTTTCAGCTCTTGCACCACGTACCGTGGTTCTGCAGGTGGCGGTTGTCATATGAACAGGAACATGGTTGGTTACAGATAATCATCATCAACCCATGATATAAAAAAAGAGGCCCTATGGCCTCTTTTTCTTTTTGGTTATTGGCCATTATGCAAAAACCTGAAGAAATGACTGCTCAAAATCTGCCTTGATGTCCTCAATATGCTCAATGCCAACGCTGATCCGGATCAGGTTTGACAAGACACCCGCTTGAGCCTGCTCCTGTTCACTCAATTGCTCGTGGGTGGTGGATGCCGGGTGTATGGCCAGGGTTTTGGCATCACCAACATTGGCAAGATGGCTGACCAGCTTCAGGCCATTGATGAATTTCTTGCCATTTTCTGCACCTCCCTTGATGCCAAACTGAAGCACACCACCGAATCCATTGTGCAGATAGGTCTTGGCAAGCGCATGGTAAGGATTGTTGGTCAATCCCGGATACCAAACAAAATCGACAGAAGGATGTGATTCCAACCACTGGGCCAATGCCAGGGCATTTTCTGCATGTCTTTGAACCCTTAGTGACAAAGTTTCCAGCCCTTGCAAGAGCAGGAAAGAATTGAATGGACTCTGCGATGGTCCAAAATCGCGCAGGCCTTCTACCCTTGCACGGATGATGAAAGCAATATTGGGCATGCCCAATGGATTACCTTCTCCAAATACATCCCAGAATTTCAGGCCATGGTATCCTTCGGAGGGTTCTGTGAATTGTGGAAATTTTCCATTGCCCCAGTTATAATTTCCGCCATCTACAATGACACCACCAATACTGGTTCCGTGTCCACCAATCCATTTTGTGGCAGATTCTACCACAATATTGGCACCATGTTTAATGGGTTGGGCGAGGTATCCACCAGCGCCGAAAGTATTATCCACAATCAATGGCAGGTCATGTTTTTGGGCAAGGGCTGCAAACTGCTTGAAATCAGGAATGTTCAACCTTGGGTTTCCGATGGTTTCAATATAGATGGCCTTTGTATTTCCATCAATCAGTTTTTCAAAGTTCAGCGGATCATCTCCTTCTGCAAATCTGGCTTCAATACCAAGCCTTTTGAAGGCCACTTTGAACTGGTTGTATGTGCCGCCATAAACAAATGAGCTGCTGATAAAATTATCACCCGCCTGCAGGATATTGTTCAATGCCAAAAACTGTGCGGCCTGTCCGGAGGAAGTGGCCAATGCAGCAACACCACCCTCGAGTGCTGCGATGCGTTTTTCAAAAACATCGGTGGTAGGGTTCATCAGCCTGGTGTAAATATTGCCGAATTCCCTCAATCCAAACAAATTGGCTGCATGATCTGCATTTTTGAATACATAAGAGGTTGTCTGGTGGATGGGCACTGCACGTGAACCGGTTACTGGATCTGGCTCTTGGCCAGCATGCAATTGAAGTGTTTCGAATCTTAATTGATTGCTCATGGTTTGATTATTTTATTAGTCTACAAATTTAGTAGAGTTATTTTACATAATAAAATCCAGGAGCGCTTTTTCTTTTTAAAAAATAGAAATTATTCTGGAATGGTCTTGTTTACCCTGGTAGAAGCATTGCGGATCTGGTTCAGCATATCAGTGAGTGCTTTGACCTTTTCAGGATATTGGTCATACAGGTTCTTGTCTTCATGTGGATCTTCCGTAAGATTATACAACTGTCCTTTGGATTCTCCAGTCTTGGGATTGATCTGCTTTGGAACAGTAAAGCCACCTGATCCCAGGCCCTGTATTAACTTCCAGTCGCCTATCCTGATGGCAAAATAACCGATTGAAGAACTGTGAACAACTGCAGGTTGATTGTCAACTGATGTGGATTTTCCTTTTAACACAGATAAGATGCTATAACTGTCTTCTGTTTGGTAGCGTGGATTGGTATTGCCTACAATCTCTGATGCGGTTGACATCAGGTTGGCCAAGGTGGTGGTTGCTGCAGAAACGGCTCCTGGCTTGGTATTGCCGGGCCACCTTACAATAAAAGGTACGCGGTGTCCTCCTTCAAAGGCATCCCCCTTCATTCCTCTCCAAGGGCCTGCAGATTTGTGTCGAAATTTATTGACATAATCCTCTCTCCAGTAAGGTCCATTGTCGCTGGTAAAAACAACCATGGTATTTTTTGCTAGGCCCATGCTATCGAGGGTTTTCATGATGGCACCAACAGAGGCATCTACCTGCTGCACAAAATCACCATACTCACCAGCGGCAGAACTGCCAATGAATCCTGTGATGGGCATCCAGGGAGTATGTGGTGCAGGCATAGGGAGATAGAGGAAAAATGGTTTTTCTTTGGATTGTCGACGCAGAAATTCATTGGCTTTTCTTGTGAAACCTGGCAACACATCAAAAAAATCAAAAGATGGCGACATCAGCCCTGGCCTCCAGAAAGCGCCTGCATAGCCCGTATCCGGCTTTTTACCAGGGGTAAAGGAAGTCAATGGATCAACCAGTCTTCCATTCTCCACATAGCAATAGGGTTGCATGTCAAGTGAGGCAGGCAAGACATAGGAGTAGTCGAAGCCATTGGTGTTCGGGGTTACTGTCATTGGTGCAGCAAGGTCTACATGGTCTGGATTCATCTCTGCATCGATACCATATCGCTTGTTGGCCAAAAGATGGGCATATTCACGCTTGGGTACCCATCCCAATCCCAAATGCCATTTTCCTACTACAGCAGTATTGTAACCATTTTCTTTCAACAGTGATGCCACGGTTGCACGGTCGTTTTCCATCAGCGGTCTGCTAAACCCGTTCAATACACCAACTGGCCGCTGACTCCTCCATGGATAACGCCCTGTCATGATCGAATAGCGTGTTGGTGTGCAAACGCCTGATGGTGAATGTGCATCTGTAAAACGCATCCCCTGCTTGGCGAGTTTGTCAATATTGGGCGTGTTGATCTTTCCTTCTTTGTTGTACACTTTTACATCTCCATAACCCAGGTCGTCGGTCAGGATATAGATGATATTGGGTCTTTCCTGTGCATCTGTATCACCGAAAGAAAAACATGCCAGCAGGCATGTGATCATTAAAAATTTCAAAAGATTGTTCATCGGTGGTTATTCTGTTTTCATTGACTTGATCCAGTCATTGATGAGCTTT
Source organism: Chitinophagaceae bacterium (assembly GCA_947442625.1). Taxonomy (GTDB): domain Bacteria; phylum Bacteroidota; class Bacteroidia; order Chitinophagales; family Chitinophagaceae; genus Pollutibacter. The sequence continues at coordinate 7,095 of CANEWJ010000016.1, read as the reverse complement.
ACGCCCTCAGCATGGATGAGTTTTCTGCTGACCTCGGGCATCATCACGCCAGGATCGGTTGATTGCATCCTGTATAAAAGTATGCTTTCATTAGGTTTTCCAGGATGTATATCAAATTGCAGGTTGCCTGAACCCCTTCCTGCAGCGATGGGTGTTTTGAAGAAACCATATGCCGCGCGGTCGGTCGTCTTCCAATCCAAGAAAAGTCCTGAAGTCTGTGCTGGGCCTGTCTTGTTGTGACAGTGTGCACAATTGATGTCGAGATAAGCCTTTGCGCGGTCATCAATGTTTTTGGTAGGATCGCTGTAATTGACGAACTGCGGAACAACAGACATGTCTTGGGGAAGTCCCTTCATCATTGCATCCTGCGACCATTTCTTGAGTTGGTTTTCTGTTCCGTTAGCATAGTCGTGGTTTCCGTTGAGCTGGCGTGCAGAAGGACCTATGGGTGTCATTTTCCCATTGCTTTCATGGCAACTCTTGCATTGGTTCATGTTGGGAACAGTGTATTCAAAGGAAATCTTCTCCCCTTTGTCATTGAGATATGCTACGGCAGCACTTCCTCCTGCTACTTCTAGCATGGCATCGGTCTGATCTTCATTCCAAATGTAGGGAAGCGATTTCCAACCTTTGGCTTCGTGGATAAGGATGCGGGTTTCCATCAAACGCCTTCCTTTTGAAGGATCCTTCTCATCGTTGTAGTAAAAAAAAGTTTTGGCAATGGTGGTGCCAACAGGAAATTGAAACACTGAATCAGGATTGTACGCAACATGCTCGGCATTGGGCAGTTGCACAAAACGCAGTTTGTGTGCATAGTCTGAAAACAATGGCGAATTGAGTGAATAGGGCATTACATTTTCAACCGGTTGCTGGTCACTGATTTTCCCTTCAAAAAGCCCGTATTCAGACAATTTTTGCTTGTATGCAAACTGCTCCACCGCCTTGAAAGACATGGAAAAAATGGTGACCGTCAACACCAATACAACAATGGCAACATATCCCTTCTTCATCCTTATGACTTATTGTTTATTGTTCAATACAATGGGCGCAAGGGTACAGTTGAATGGTGCAACATCCCTTGAAATATTCTTGAATTCATTGTCTGCATCGATGTTGGCAAAGCTCTGGTTCTTGTTGTTTTGGATGCAGATCATGTACTCAGGCTTCACATTCCCTGCAGCATCGCGGTACTTGGGATTGATGATTCCATCGTAAACGATATGGGGAACATTGCGCCCGAATTTCAATTTGAAATGATAGATCTGCGCAAAACGACCTTCCATGGGCACTTTCCTTTTCTTGCGTTCAAAGGTATTGTCGTGCACTGAAATGGCACTGGGGTAAGGGTTGTATTGTTTGTCCTTGATTTTATTTTCAGTGATATAGTAACTGATGATGCCCACCCCCATGGTGCTGTTGTTGATGATTTCATTGTTGAATACCTCAACATGGTTGGCAGCAAGCAGCATCACGCCAGTTCCTTTTGGTACCTTGGCTACAATGTTTCCTTTGGGTGCAAAATTGGAAAGGTTGTTCTCTTTGATGATATTGTTGTGCACAGATACATATCCACCTTGTTTCTGGATCAGACCGGGAAGATCAAATACCAGGATTCCTCCTGTGTTGCCAGTGGCCAGGTTGTTGTATACATCGGCATAGAGGGAGTTCTCAATTTCAATTCCCGCCACATTGTTGTACGCTGTACAGTTCTTCACCACAATGTATTTGGACTGACCCACATAGATTCCTGCATCTGAAGCACCAATCGCAATACAGCTGTCAATCATTACATTTTCGCATTGCACAGGGTAAAGAGCATATCCCCCATTTTTCTCATCAGGCTTGCCTGTCCACTCCGCTTTTATACGCCTGAATGTAATACCCTTGACATGCATGGTCTTGATCAGGTCGCCCTTGGAATCCTGAACAGTCATGTCTTCCAAAACGATATTCTCACAATTGCTGACCCTTATCCCCTCTGCTCCTGAAGTCTGGTCCTTGAAGGTAAGGATGGTCTTGTCAATCCCTTTTCCCCTGACAACAATATTTTTCTTACCATCCAAAGAGAGGCTTTTTGTAATCGTGAAAACGCCTCCATCCAGGTTGACAACATCCCCATCCTCAGCAAGAATAAGGTCAGTCTGGATTTTTTTCTCCACATCAGCCTGTGCATTCAAATCAATTGCAATACCAAGTGCCAATGTAAACAACCACAATATTTTCTTCATCTGCTTTGAATTTACTTTAAAGAGGGCTTTGAAATAGAAAAAGGATAGGCCCCTGGGTTCACTCCACGCTTTTTATTGGGAAGGGAACTCATGTTAAACTTAAGCACTCCGCCTTTTCGAATGTCAAAATGATTAATATAATTTTTGTTGTAAGGGGTTCCGTTCAACAAAGCGCTTCCAATGTAAACGTTGGCGGGTGAATTGTTGGGCGATTCGATGGCAAATTTATTGCCTTTTCCAAGATCAATGGTGATCTTTTTGAACAAGGGTGAACCGATCACGTATTCATTGGAGCCAGGGCAAACTGGATAGAAACCCATGGCACTGAAAACATACCAGGCACTGGTCTGTCCATTGTCTTCATCACCACAATATCCGTCTGGCGTGGGTTTGTACAGTTTATCCATGGCATCCCTCACATGCTGTTGGCTTTTCCATGGTGCGCCACAATAGTTGTAGATATAGAGCATGTGTTGAATGGGTTGGTTGCCATGGGCATACTGGCCCATGTTCATCACCTGCATCTCCAGCATTTCATGAATGGTTCTTTTATAATAAGTGGTATCAAATACTGGAGGCAATACAAAAACACTATCAAGCATATTTTCCATCACCTTTTCTCCGCCCATCAACTTGGCCAAGCCATTGAAATCCTGAAACACACTCCAACTGTAATGCCAACTGTTTCCTTCCACGAATTCATTGCCCCAGCTGAATGGATTGAAATCTTTCATCCAGGTTCCGTCGGACTTTTTGGCCCTCATGAGGTTGTGGTTGGGATCGAAAATATGTTGATAATTCAGTGCACGCTGTCGAAACCTATTGATTTCATCAGCAGGTTTTTTCAATGATTTCGCCACTTCGCTGAGGCAAAAATCTGCATAGGCATATTCCATGGTTTTGGCAGCACTGCCGCCATAATTGTCTCCAGGAACATACCCAAGTTTGTTGTATGCTTCGCCACCATTGCGGCCCAGCGTTGGCATAGGCCCCTCGCCATTGCTGCCTTTTACCATGGCTTCATACAACAGGTTGATATCGAAACCACGGATGCCTTTCATGTAAGCATCTGAAATAACCGACGTAGAATTGTTGCCAATCATGCTTTTTTTGTGCCCCGGACTTGCCCATTCTGGAAGCCAGCCGCTTTCTTTGTAGGTATTGGCGAGCCCCTGCATGATCTGGCTGTCCAACTCCGGAAACACCAAGGTCAGGAATGGAAAAAGCGAGCGAAAGGTATCCCAGAAACCGGTATCGGTAAACATATACCCTTTTTCAACGTTTCCGTTGAAGGGGCTGTAATGCACGATTTCATTGTTGGCATTGTATTCATAAAACTTGCGGGGAAATAACAACATCCTGTAGAGACAAGTATAAAAGGTTTTCAACTGCTCTTCTGTTCCACCTTCCGCTTTCACCTTGATCATTTCTTTGTTCCAAGCGGCTTTGGCTTTTGCCTGGAGTTGGTCGAAACTTTGGTTGCCAATTTCTCTGTTTAAATTCAGCGCTGCCTGTTCATAAGAGATAAAAGAAGAGGCCACTTTCAACTGAATCTTCTCCCCTCTTTGGGTTGAAAAACCGATGACGGCTTGTGCGTGGTTTCCCATGAATTCCTTTTGGGTTAAACGCTGCAGCTTATCATCCACCGTAAAATACAATTCAAAATCTTTGTCACACTCAATGACAAAATAATTTTTAAAATTGGTGGGAACGCCTCCCCTGTTGCGGGTTGTATAGCCGATGATCTTTTTTTCTTCGGGAATAATCTTGATGTATGATCCCCTGTCGAATGCATCAATCAAAATAAATGCACTGTCTGCGGCTGGATAAGTAAACCTGAATCGGGATGCCCTTTCGGTGGGGGTGATTTCTGTTACAACATTGTCATCTGCCAAATAAACGCTGTAATAATAAGGCTTTGCCACTTCTGTTTTGTGTGAGAATATACTTCCTCTTTTTTCTTCATCCAACCGGGGTTTTCCGGTCATGGGCATGATGGAAAATTGGCCATAATCACCAATCCAAGGAGATGGCTGATGGGTTTGCTTGAAACCGCGGATTTTCTCTGAAGCATATTGATAGGTCCACCCATTCCCATTGTAGCCTGTTTGCGGTGTCCAGAAATTCATGCCCCAAGGCACTGCAATAGCGGGATAGGTATTGCCGTTGGAATAGCTCAGCTTGGAATCGGTCCCCATCAATACATTCACCATCTCTTCAGGTTGAAAAGATGGCTGGGCAGAGGCACGGATGACAAAAAAATTGAGCAACAAGAAAGCGTATCTGATTATCATGACAAGTATAAAGTATGTTTGAAAGGTGTTACACCAGTGATGTATGCCGAAGGCGCGTTGAATGCAGGGAGTCCACCACGGAGGTTGTACCGCTTGTGTTCGGCCTTGCCCGGACCAAATGAAATGTTTTGATTATCAACCGAATATTTCCCCTCTTTTCCCTTCAATACATAGGTTTGATTGGGGGTAATCTCATCCAACCCAGTAAACACACCACCCGGTCTGAAGACAAGCTCCAATGAAACTGGTACATGGTCTGTGCCGGAAATGTCAATATCCACTTCAAGTCCATTCTTTGTTTCCTTGATGGTGATGACGGTATTCAGTTTTTGAATTTCAGATTGTGTTCTGTTTGCTTTGGGCATCTTCGACCAATCCCCATCACCTGGAATTTTATCTTCCGGATATGGTTGATAGTAAACTCCTTCAATAGAGCTGCTGAGTACCCAGGCATTGCCTTTTTGCACAATTTCTGTTGACTGAAACTGTCCCTTTCCAAAAAATGATGATGCCACACGCATGGCCTGCAGCATCACTTTTTCCTTGTGGAAAGTAAGCCAGCCTGCATTGTTGGAAAGGATGGTGGCGTCCCAATTATTTCTGCGGATACGCGCTACACCAGAATAAGGGAATGCTTTTGCATAGCTGATTGGCAAGGGCTTGGTTGCAGGAAGTTCCTTCCACAGCAATGGGGCTTGCAGTATGTCGATGAGCTTGCCATTGGCCACATTGGGATTTTTCTTTTCGATGATCCGGCATAGCGCTGCCATTTGTCCATCATTGTCCAAAATAGCCAAGTAACGACAGGCATAATAATATCCATCCATGCTGGCAACCGTTCCTTTATCTTGTCGGTTAGAAGCTTCTGTAACCACCTCTCCATTGGGATGCAGGTAGTAATGCATCATCTGAAGATTTTTCCTGACAGGCTCCAAAAACGCTGGGTTCTTGAGTCCGATTGACATGGTAACCAAAGAATGATCTACGGTGCCAGAATAACCACCGGTGCTTTTTTCTGTATACTGACCGTCTGGATCAAGGTCAATTTTCTCTGCCAACCATTGATTGATTCTTTTGGTGTACCGCTCATCTGGCCAGAGCAGATTGAGTTGAGTCAGGGCAGCACAAACCACCCAACGGTGATTTGGGGTATGCAGACCTCCATAAACAAAGGCATTTCCTGCATTTTTGAGCAACAGCTCCAATGAATTCAATGCTTTTTCGGCACCTTGAATAGCAGCAGCTTTGAAGAGTGCGTACGCGGGAGCCAATACCCTCACCATGAAACCTGTATCAGGGGTAGAATGGAAGTTGGTGTCAATCAGGTCGATGGTACCATCAGCATGTTGAAGCTCATGCAAGCATGCAATCACCTCTTCAATATCTTTAAGGAGTTGAGGTGAGCGGTAATAAGTTGATTCTGGGGATGAGATTGCCACGCAGGCATTGATCAAAAATCCATTGTTATGACCTGCATTCACGAGGTTTGAATAATCAACATAACCTCCAACATATTTATTGGAAGGATCCGTTATTTTAGATGGTGCGTAACTTTTTACGGATGCATCATTGTCGCGGATGGACTTTACCAACCATTCGGGCTTAGACACGCTTCCATCAACATTCAAGTTTGAGAAAGCTGAAAATCCCATGAAGGGAATTGCTGTTAGTGCTGTTGTGCTGAGTGATACAAAATTTCTTCTTTGCATGTTATTTTCTTTTTCCAGTGAGTTGTTCGTAAGCCAATCCGAACATGATGAATGAGCCATAGCCAAACCCAGTGCCTTCACCCAGTTTTCTGCCCAGGTAATATTGCTGGTCTCCAACGCAAGTGCCACCTGAAACCCTTGTGGGAACAAGGCTGTTCGCATCCTGGCGCATGCTCATTTTCTGCATACCAGCATAGGATGCTTCTACCATGGGCAAGTATTTCTTCTTGTCCAATATGTTGAGTTGTATTCCTTTTGTAATGGCATAGGAAAACATGGCAGTACATGAACTTTCCAGAAAATTCCCTTGCAGGGCAGGAAGGCTGACCAACTGGTACCAATGCCCGGTTGACTTGTCTTGATAAGGTTCTACTGCACGCACAAAATGCACCAACCCTTTTTCAAGGGGTTTCCAGTATTTGGATTTTCTTCCTACGGTTTCGAGTGCATCGGCCAAGGCCATGCCCACCCATCCGTTTCCGCGGGCCCATATCTGGTCATTCCTGTGGGTGATTTTATCAGGCCAATTCTTGATGCTGCAACCATCATCATAAAATACGCTGTCGGCATCCCAACCATGCACCCAAAGTCCGGTTTTTTGATCGGTCAGTTCTTTGTTGTGAACATTGAATTGTTCAAGAAAATTGGCAATGTATTTTTCATCTCCTGTAAGCTTGTACATCTCCAACAAAAACATGCTGAGCATGTAAACGGTGTCGTCCCAGAGTTCAACGGTTTCAGCCCTGTGCGATACGCCGCCGTTAGACGCACGGGGAATGTTGAGGTAATCGGCATAGATGCCATTGGCCTTGTTGAGATAATTTTTGTCTCCTGTGATGCGCGCCAGGAAAGCTATGCCATGGG
>CANEWJ010000015.1 GCA_947442625.1 Chitinophagaceae bacterium | reverse complement strand
CGCAACGCAAGGAGCAGGCCCTGGTCTTGCTTGATTTGCTTGGATGCAGCTATTCAAAAAATCAAGTGGGCATGTTTGTCTGGGCGCGTATCCCCAGTATGTATGCATCAGGATTTGATTTGAGTGATGCCGTTCTTGAAAAAGCACGTGTCTTTATTACACCTGGTGGAATATTTGGCGATGCCGGAAATGAATATGTGCGGGTTAGTCTTTGCAGCAAGAAAGAGATTCTGGAGGAAGCCATTGATCGTGTTAGTAAAACATTCACAAAACAATAATTTTCATCATACCAATCAACCATGAAAAAAAATTTTGCCATTGTAGGTGTGGGATTGATCGGAGGCTCGCTGGCGCTCAAGTGCAGAAAAAATGGGTTGGCCAACAGGATTGTGGGTGTTGATAACAACCAGGAGCATGGCATGAAAGCCATCGAACTGGGGCTTGTTGACGAGATGTTGCCATTGGATGAGGCTATCCTTATGGCGGATGTGATTGTGTTGGCTGTTCCTGTAGGTGTCTTGTCTACCTTGATTCCTTACGTGTTGGACAGGGTATCGCATCAGGTGGTCATCGACATGGGTTCAACCAAAAGCCAGCTCGCCAACCTTGTGAAAAATCATCCCCACAGAGGAAGGTTCGTAGCCTCTCATCCCATGTGGGGTACTGAGTATAGTGGCCCTACCGCGGCTGTTGAAACTGCATTTGAAGACAAGGCGGTAATTGTATGTGATAGCACAGATAGTGATCCTGATGCATTGGAAAGGGCAACTGAAATTTTCAATGCATTGAAGATGCGCATCATTGAAATGGGTGCCAATGACCATGATCTTCATGCGGCCTATGTAAGCCATATTTCTCACATCACATCCTTTGCGCTGGCCAATACGGTGTTGGAAAAAGAGAAAGAAGACGATGCCATTTTTGAAATGGCCAGTGCAGGTTTTGAGAGCACCGTGCGTTTGGCAAAAAGCAGTCCAGAAATGTGGACACCCATCTTGATGCAAAACCGTGAAAATATTCTTGATGTACTCAATGAGCATATTACCCAATTGAGAAAATTCAAATCATGCCTTGAAAAAGAGAACTGGGAATACCTCAATGAATTGATGAGCAAAGCAAACCAGATCCGCAGGATCATCCACTAATTCACATAAACCTTCCTCATTTAATCCTTAATTTTACAAAATGGAATCAACTGAAACAACCCAACAGTCAGCAGTTCAGGCCGCTTGGAACAAAAGACCCCTCATCATTTCAGGTCCTTGTAGTGCAGAGACCGAAGAGCAAGTAATTGAAACCGCAGAACGTCTTGCCAAGACAGGCAAGGTAGACATGCTGCGCGCAGGAATCTGGAAACCACGCACCAAGCCTGGTATGTTTGAAGGCATTGGCGCCAAAGGCTTGCCTTGGCTGCAAAAAGCAAAAAAACTTACGGGCTTGCCTACAACAGTTGAAGTGGCTACCGGAAAACAAGTTGAAGATGCCCTGACTTTTGATGTTGACGTTTTGTGGGTCGGAGCAAGAACCACCGTGAACCCTTTTAGTGTCCAGGAAGTGGCTGATGCCTTGCGTGGTGTTGATGTACCTGTATTGATCAAGAATCCCATCAACCCAGATCTTGAGCTTTGGCAGGGCGCTGTTGAGCGTGTGTCAAGGGCTGGCATCAAACAAATCGGATTGATCCATCGTGGATTTTCTTCTTACGGAAATACAGAATTCAGGAACGCGCCCATGTGGCATTTGGCCATCGAGATGAAGCGCAGGATGCCAGGAATGCCCATCATCAATGATCCTTCTCATATTTGCGGACGCAGGGATATTCTGCAGGCAACTTCTCAGAAAGCAATCGACCTCGACTTTGATGGCTTGATGATTGAAAGCCACATTGATCCGGATAATGCCTGGAGTGATGCCAAACAGCAAATCACACCAGAACGTCTTGCAGAAATGTTATCAGCCATCAGCTGGAGAAAAGAAGATGTTCCATCTGAATCTTATCATGCAGCACTTGATAAACTCCGTGAGCAAATCAATCATATCGATGATGAGTTGATGCAATTGATTTCTCAAAGGATGTCCATCGCAGAAAAAATTGGAGAATACAAGCGCAACAACAATGTTACCATCCTGCAGGCAACCCGTTGGAATGAAGTGCTTGATAAGGCATTGCTGAAAGCTGGCAAGGTTGGTCTGAGTGAAGAATTCATTGCCCGGTACATGGATGCCATCCACATGGAAAGCATCAACAGGCAGAATAAAATCATGAATGACTGATTTTCATGAACAAGAAAAAATTTATATTTTCAAGCGCTTCGGTTGACTTTTATTTTGATGCGTTGTTTAGCAGATTGGATACTGTTGTAGACAGGAAAAAAGCAATCATCATCACCGATGCCAATATTTTTGAAGCCCATCAAGCCAAGTTCAGGAACTGGAATGTGATTACATTGAAGCCCGGTGAGGAGTACAAGGTTCAGCCCACTGCAGATGCAATCATCGAACAGCTGATTGCATTTCAGGCAGACAGGAAGTCCGTCCTTGTTGGTGTTGGCGGTGGTGTGGTGACTGATCTTACGGGGTATGTGGCCTCCATTTTCATGCGGGGCATCCAGTTTGGTTTTGTTCCCACTTCATTGCTCGCAATGGTTGATGCATCTATTGGCGGTAAGAATGGGATTGATGTTGGCCAGTATAAAAACATGGTGGGCATCATCCGCCAGCCTTCTTTTATTTACTATGACCAATCCTTTTTGAAAACACTTCCTGATGCAGAGTGGTCGAATGGATTTGCAGAGATCATCAAGCATGCTTGTATCCTGGATGCCAAGTCTTTTCGATTGCTGGAGTCTTCCAATTTGGATAAAGTGAAGAAGAGCAAAAAGTTGATGCAGGAAATCATCCTCAGCAATGTTAAGCTGAAGGCAGGTGTTGTGAAAAGAGATGAGTTTGAAGCAGGGGAGCGGAAAATGTTGAATTTCGGACATACCCTTGGGCATGCACTGGAAACACAATACGAGCTGACCCATGGACAGGCTGTTGCACTCGGAATGGTTTTTGCCGCCTGGCTTTCTGAAAGCATGCTCGGGTTCAAGGGTGCAGCCAGCATTGAACAAACATTGATCAATTTTGGTTTGCCAACACGGGGTGCTTTTGATGTTGAAAAAGTATTCAATGTTCTCAAAATGGACAAAAAAAGAATCAGCAAAACCATGAGCTATATTTTGTTGAAACGAATAGGCAAGGGGATAATCAATGATATTGATGTCGATGCACTCAAAACGCATCTCGCGGCTTACAACGAAACAAACAAAAAGAAAAAATGATTGCAATCGTTCATCCATCCAGCATTGCTGGAGCTTTGCGTGCACCACGCTCCAAGAGCGATATGCAAAGGGCTTGTGCTGCAGCTTTGCTTCACCAGGGAGTTACCCGTATCGTTGATCCCGGCAAGAGCAATGATGATTTGGCCGCATTGGATGTCATTTCAAAATTAGGTGCTGAAGTTAGTGACGAGGGCAATACAGTAGTGGTGAACAGCAAAGGTGTTCACCCGTTTTTTGAGGAAATCAACTGTGGTGAAAGTGGATTAGGCATCAGGATGTTTACTCCTATTGCATCGCTGAGCTCAAAGGAGTTGACCATCAGTGGCACTGGTTCATTGCTCAGCAGACCCATGCATTTTTTTGATGCCATTTTTCCACAGCTTGGCATCTCCATACATTCAAATGAAGGAAAACTGCCGTTGGTGATCAAGGGCCCGTTGCATCCCAGTTCAATTGAGGTAGATGGAAGTTTGAGTTCTCAGTTTCTGACGGGGTTGTTGATGGCCTATTCTGCTGCAGGAGCAAAGGATGTTACCATAACAGTGAAGGACCTGAAAAGCAAGCCATATATTGATCTCACACTTGGCGTCTTGGCATCCTTTGGTATGAAGGTGCCATTGGTAAAGGATTACGAAACGTTCAGTTTCAGTGCAACTGAACATGTTCAGCCTGTTGGAGAGATCAGCTATCGTGTTGAGGGCGATTGGAGTGGTGCTGCATTTTTATTTGTTGCAGGTGCTATCGCGGGAGAAATCAGTATTCATGGAATGAAGGCAGATTCTGTTCAGGCAGACATGAAAATTTTGGAAGCCATCAAAGATGCTGGTGCAATACTCAGGTATGAAGATGGGATCTTTCATACAGGTCCAGCTGATTTGCATGCATTTCAATTTGATGCTACAGAATGTCCAGACTTGTTTCCTCCGTTGGTTGCCCTTGCAGCGTATTGCAAAGGAGATACCGTCATCAAAGGAGCACTACGCCTGACCCACAAGGAAAGCAACAGGGCATTGACCCTGCAGGATGTTTTTGGTAAAATGGGTGTGCAGATTGAGCTGGATGGAGATGTGATGATTGTTCATGGAAATCGACATCTTAAGGGGGCAAGAGTGCATTCTCACCATGACCACAGGATCGCCATGGCTGCGGCCGTTGCTGCTTTGGGTGCGGATGGAGAGGTCCTTATTGAAGAGGCAGAAGCCATCAACAAATCCTATCCTGATTTTTATGAACATTTGAAAGCCCTGGGCACTTCCATTGCATTGCAAACAGTTTAAACTGATCCAATGAATCATTTCGGTAGATTATTTTCAGTCAATATTTTTGGAGAATCTCATGGAGAAAGTGTCGGTGTAGTCATTGATGGTTGTCCAGCGGGAATGCCACTGGCTGTTGAGGATTTTATTGTCGATACTGAAAGGCGAAAAGGTGGAACCCAAAAAGGAACCACTCCCCGTCAGGAAGAAGACCTTCCCTTGTTCAAAAGCGGTGTTTTCAATGGTAGAACAACAGGCGCACCCCTGACCCTCTTGTTTGAAAACAAGAACACAAGGTCTGGTGATTATGAGAAGCAACGGGCTGTGCCAAGGCCCGGACATGCTGATTTTGTTGCCCACAAGAAATATGGTGGTTTTGAGGATTTCCGTGGCGGTGGTCATTTCAGTGGGCGTTTGACCCTTTGTCTGGTAGCCGCTGGTGTAGTAGCCAAAAAAATATTGAACACCATCACTGTTGTAGCAGAAATCACTTCCATTGGTGGTGAGCCTGGCCTTGAAAAGGGATTGCAGAAAGCAATTGAAAACAAAGATTCAGTAGGCGGAATTGTAGAATGCAGGGTCAACGGTCTGCCACTAGGACTGGGGGAGCCCTTTTTTGATTCTGTCGAATCCCTGATCGCTCATGCGGTATTCGCTATTCCAGCAGTAAGAGGGATTGAATTTGGCACGGGATTCAAGGCTGCGGAAATGTTTGGCATTGATCATAATGATGCCATTGAGAATGCCGAAGGAAAAACCGCAACCAATCATGCAGGAGGAATTGTTGGTGGGATTACCAATGGCAATGAGTTGGTGTTCAGGATTGCCATAAAGCCAACTTCATCAACACCGAAAGACCAGTTTACCTATAATTGGGAATCAGACCAGATGGAATCATTTGCTGTAAGAGGAAGGCATGATCTTTGCATCGCCTTGCGGGTTCCACCCGTATTAGAAGCAACTGCTGCCATTGTTTTGGTTGACCTCATGTTGCGGGAGCAAATGATAAAAAGGGTATATTCATAAAATAATTCAGTTCAATGGGCCTTATTTATCACATCACTACCAGGGAAGCTTGGACAATAGCAAGCGAAACTGGATCTTATGTTACGCCATCCCTTACGGAAGAAGGGTTTATTCATTGCAGTGAACTGTCTCAGGTTGAAGACATCAAGTCCAGGTTTTATGAGGGTGTTCAAGACCTTGTGCTCTTGACCATTGATACAGAAAAGCTGACAAGTCAGCTGATTTTTGAATGGTCGCCTTCTGTGCAAAGTACTTTCCCCCATATTTATGGGCCTATCAATTCGGATGCAGTTGTTGAACTAACAGCAGTTTAATGTTCAATTAACCACAGTGCCTAAAGCCTTGAATGAAAGGTCAAGCACATCATAGGCCGATGAACCCGGCCATGAATAATGCCACCATTCTGTTTCCAGTGGAACAAAGCCGTATTTTTCCATGGTTGTTCGCAGCAGCTCCCGGTTCCTGGTCCTCAGGTCATCAATATTTTTTGCTCCATGGAAAGCAGCTGCTGAGAAATCATCGAAGGGGGTTGGCATTTCCAATTCCTTTCCGGTTTTCAAATCTATCAGGGTAAGGTCAACTGCTGTTCCCTTGTTGTGTCCACTTCCCTTTGATGGATTGGCCACAAATCGTTCATCATGGATCAATTCCCAAAATCGAACCGTTGTACGATAGGGCCGATAAGCATCCCATATTTTAATGCCCAGTCCTTTCTCTTTCAAATCCTCAGCCACTTTTGCTAGGGCCAGGGCGGGCTTGCGCCTCAGGTAGGTGACATGCGTATTTTTGGGGTACAACCGCTGACCTGTAAAATTATTGCTGCTGGCATACCTGAGTTCGTATTGCACTGAAGGAATCAGGCTTTTCAATTCAATCATGGCCATAAGTGAATCAGTTTCAACCATTGTGCGAAATGACCCCTTGTCAGTGATCGGTTTCAGTTTGATAATCTTATCTGCTTGTGCCCATGCCAATGATACAAGCAATGAAAAAAAGACCGTTGCAATGTTTTTATAAATCACAAAAAATGATTGAATGAAGGATGATATTGCTAAGATAATGAGAACCCATTGTACAAATGTTTATTGCCCAGGGTTTGATGTAAGTATCGCATTGATTTTCAATTATATGTATTAAAATAATTTTTTGGGTAATGCGATTGGCTACCTTTGTAATTGAATGCTGCTGAATATAATGTCGATATTTTTAAATAAAGCCATAGCTCCCTGTTTCATGATCATCATGGTCATGATGGGTCCTATTGTATCAGCTGCCCAGGGAAAAGTCAATTACAGAAAGATTGCTCAGTCAGACAGTGCGGTGGGCTATGCCAGTTTTTATTCCAATAAGTTCATTGGCAAGAGAACCGCGAGTGGAGAGGTTTTTCGGCAGGATAAATTGACCTGCGCGCACAATACTTTGCCCATGGGAACCCTCATAAAGGTAACAAACCTTAAAAATGACAAAACAGTAACTGTAAGAGTCAACGATCGGCTTCATCATCGAAATCCCAGGCTTGTAGACTTATCAAGGGCAGCTGCTAAAACATTGGATTTTCATGATGATGGCGTCACCAAGGTAAGGGTAGAGGTGCTAAAAAGAGGATAATTCAGATTATTTAGCCCAAAAACCAATAATTATTTTAAGTTTCAACTCTCACCGACTATTTTTGTTGTACTCAAAACACAACTGTTTATGAAAAGAATATTTTTATTTGTTTTTGCTATGGCATTGTTCCAGGCAGGATTTTCCCAATCAAAGTCATCTTATAAAAAAAGCAGTCAATTGGGGATCCAGTTTACAGCTCATGATTTCGAGACTCCGGCCGATCTGAACTCAAAAGGAATGTCTTTTGTTTTGTCTGATAATCAATGGAGCAATTTTGATAGGAAAAAGGTTGGCATGGCCATAACCTACACCAAGCCATTGAATGAAAATCTTGATTTCAATGCAAGGATGGGGATGTCAAATGTTGAGTATACACTTTCCAACAAACCATACGCATCAAGCAATGGGTCCAGCACTTTTTTCGAATTGGATGCCAATCTCTTCATGAAATTATTGACTGACGACCATATTGTATCACCTTTCCTCTCAATTGGTGCTGGTGGATCAGCATGGAAAGGATATTATGCTGCGTATATCCCTGCAGGTGTTGGACTTCAGGTTAATCTTTTTGATGAAACTTTTTTTATTGTACAAAGCCAGTACAGAATACCAGTAACAGGAAATTCGGCCAATAATTTGTTTTTCAGCATTGGTGTTTCTGCAGTGCTTGATAAATAAAAGCCAATAAAAAGTTGAAATACCTAAAAGGCCTGGATGTTTCCAGGCCTTTTTTATTGTTTTTTACCAAATACCCTTTTCAATAATCCACCTCGCTTTCGTTCAACGCTGTCTTTGGTAGGCTGGACATTCTCTTTCACCGGTGCAGGAGTTGGTTTTGGTGCCTCTTTTGGTGTAGAGGGGTCTTCAAATTTTTGTGATTCAGTGACAACTTTCTCCTTGCCAGTGCTGATGGGGATTTCAATATACTCTCCAGATTTGCTACCATCTTCACCTTCTACAGGTAGCAACTCCTGCCCCTCTACGGCTTGGATATAGTCAAATATAATCTCGTTTTGCATGCTTGCTGGAGGGATGAATGCGGCCCCTGGGTCTATATTCAGGCTTTTGTCATTGAAAACTTGCTGGTAATAATAGGCCCACGCTGGCATGGCCATCTGAGAACCTCCTGAAGTGTAAAGCATTCTGAGGAAAGGATCGTCACATCCCACCCATACGCCAGATAAAAGTTGTGGGCTGAATCCAATGAACCAACCATCAGCATTGTCGTTGGTGGTTCCTGTTTTACCTGCAACTTGCCCACTGATGCCATATGCGCCCCTCAGGGCCCTTCCTGTTCCAAAATCCACTACGCCCTGAAGCATTTTGGTCATGATATAGGCTTCACTTTCGCTGATTACTTCTCTTGATTCTGACCTGAAAGAGGCCAACACATTGCCATTCCTGTCTTCAATACGGCTTATAAAATATGGTTTTACATTAAAGCCCCTTCCCGGAAACATGCTGTAGGCTTGTACCATTTCAAACAAGGATAGATCCGCAGAACCGAGAGCAATGGAAGGATAGGGGGGGATCTTGCTTTCAATTCCACATTGTTTGGCAAATTCAACGGTACGCTGAACGCCCAGTTGATTGATCAGGTAGACCGCGCCAGGGTTTTTTGAAAATGCAAGGCAAACCGCCATTGGGCCGCCATCCCCTTCAATCATTTTTCCACCCATGTTGATGGGGCCGCCAGGGAAAATGGATTCAGGTTTGTATCCATTCATTACACCCAATGTATAAAGGATGGGCTTGAATGTTGATCCCACTTGCCTTTTTGTTTTGATGTTTACGTGGTCAAATTTGAACCTTCTGAAATTGCTTCCTCCAACCCAGGCTTTCACTTCGCCCGTTTGTGGGTCCATGGACAGCAGGCCAATCTGCATGATTTGCTTGTGGTAGCGAATCGAATCAATGGGAGACATCGTGGTATCTGTCTCTCTTTTTTCATTCCATGAGAAGATCTTCATCCTCACAGGTTCCATGAAGCTTTTTTTGATTTCTTCCTCATCCAACCCATCATCCTTGAGGTTCCTCCACCGGTCAGATTGCTTCATGGCATTCGTCATTACGGCTTTACCCTCAGGAGTTTTCCAGGTCGATCCATCCTTGATATTGTATTGGCTGCTGAAGACCTTTTGTAGGTTCTGCATATGCCTGTAAACCGCTATTTCTGCATACTCCTGCATCCTTGGATTGATGGTTGTGAATATTTTCAATCCATCCTTGTAGATATCGTAGGGTTCTCCGGTTGCAGGGTTTTCATTTTCCTTACACCAGTTCTTCAATTCTTCTCTCAATATTTCCCGGAAATAGGGGGCTATACCCGAATTTTCGTCCAGTTTCTGGTACTTCAATTGAATGGGGGCAATTTTTATCGCCCTTGCTTCTTCTTTGGTCAATACTTCGTTTCTCACCATTTGGTCAATAACGGTATTGCGCCTGGCCATCGCAGCCTTTGGATTACGCCTTGGATTGTATCTGGTGCTGCCCTTGAGCAATCCAACCAACACGGCGGCCTCTTCAACCGCAAGTTGTCCGGGCTCCTTCTGGAAATAGGTTTTGGCGGCATTCCTGATGCCATAGGTCTCATCCCCGTAATTTACCATGTTCAGGTATAAGGTGATGATTTCCTCTTTGGTAAGGTTGCTTTCAAGGCGAATGGCTACTATCCATTCCTTGAGCTTCTCAACGATCCTGGTAACACTTTTACTGCTCTGTTGGCCAAGCAATGCTTTGGCAGTTTGCTGGGTAATTGTACTTGCGCCACCCTCACTACCAAGAAAGACAATTGCGCGCAGCAGACTTTTGATGTCGATTCCAGAGTGTTCATAAAATCGCTCATCTTCTGTAGAAACAAGGGCCCTGGTTACATTGGGTGAAATGTCTTGGTATTTTACATTGATCCTGTCCTTCAGGTAAAACTTTCCCATCATCGTTCCGTCATCCGCATAAATTTCGGAGGAAGACATCATAGAAGGATTTTCAAGTTCTTCAATGGACGGAAGTTTTCCAAAGAGCCCAACATAAATCAAGAGAATCAACAAGAATACCGCACTCCAGGCGTAGAGGAAAAATTTCCAAAAAAGCCTGACTGGCTTGGATGTCTCACTGCTCTTTTTCAGATGATCCTTCATGGAGTAAAGCTAAATAAAAGCCCTGTCTTTAAGGAAAACGAAACCTTAAAATTTTCCGGGAATCTGTGCCCTGATGAACTGAAGATAGGGCCCGGCATCTTTTTCCTCCAGCACCTTTTTCAGGTTATTGGGAGAGATGATGACAAAGGTATATTTTTCAACGGGCAACCACGGAAACACCTCTTTCGAGGCAATCGGGGCTGTTTTCTCTACATAGCCCAGTGCCTCTGCAGCATTGGCAAATACGCTGATAAGAATATATGGTGATTCTCCGATTTTATCATTGCGCAAGATTAATTGACTTCCTGCATACCGTTCTGCATTGTACCTGGTCAACGCCCTCTTGGCTTCATTGATGTAAACAACATCAACATCCTTCAGCAAAAGTAAAACCCCATATTGCTCGGTTGGATTGTACACATAACCATCTGCTTTTTTCTCAATGACAGGTGCTTTAAAAGCGGTGGTATCTGTTGTTGTTTTAGCCACCACTGGGGCTTGTACCACCTGTCTTTGCGAAGGCTCCGTCTTTACCTTGGTTTCTTTTGCCTTTGGAAGAGGGCTGTCGTCAACCCATTTGATGCTGTCTTCTGTTTGTCTTGATACCGAAATGGAGCGGATCTCGTTTTCAATGATTTCTCTTCTGTTCAGCGCATCCGCCAGCTGTCCTGCTTTCATGGCAACAGGAGAGTTTGGATAAAGGGAAGGAATCTTGTTCAATGCATCGATGGCGAGGCTGTCTTGTTTGTTTTTGATGTAGTAGACAGCTTCGATGTATAGCAATTGTGGTGACCAATTGTTCTCCCCATGAAGCGAATCTGCTTTTCTTTTTTCAGCACCTGCCAATTCAAATTTTCCTGAAAGGAAAAGATCGTACACTTTGTCATAAAGTTGTGTTACTTCTTTGGACTTTTCATTTTTTGCCTTGCTGATGCTCAATGGGTCACGCAACATCTTGTTCATGTCACTGGCTGGAAATTTTTCTGCCAATTGGGATTGATAAAACAAGGCCTTGGAGTTGCTTCCGGTTTGACGGTAACAATAGGCGAGATCAAACAACAGTTTTTCTAAAGTGGGAATATTGCTTTTTTGGTTGATCAATTTTTCATTCCAACTGATGGATTCCGTGCAGTCTTCCAGCTTATCCTTGTAAATGCTCCCTAATTTTTGATAGGCTTCAAATTTCTTTTCGTTGGATGCTGCACGTTTCTCTGGTGTCAAGGGAAGTTTTTCTCTTAATGCCTCTATGGAAAGATCAGCGGCTGCAATCGTATCAGTTGCTTTTGTGTCATCTCCAGTTTGTTTGGTGAGGGTTGACCGCATGGCCGCATTAAGGGCGGCCGCCCTTCTCCAATTGTCTCCATTGGCCCTGTTGCCCCATTTATTTTTGAAAGAAATGCTACCCTGCGCTTTGAGTGAGGGGTTATTGAAATACCATTCCCCTTTTTTTTGTTCTGCTGGGAAAAGGCTACCCGTATTGTCATCCAGCAAGTTATTTTTAGGAGCTGTACTGCCTGTTTGTTTCTCATTGTCGTCAGCCAAACCCTGTTCCTTTCTTAATTTTTTTAAAATAGTTTTTAGTTCAGCCTCTCTTTCTTTCTCTGGCAGGGAAGCAATGGCCTGCAGGCTGTCTTCCGTATTCACGATTTTTAGCGCATCGAACAGCGCATTGGCAATGTTTTTATTTCTGGTGATTTCTTCAGGATCTTTTTGGCTGCCAATGTTGATGCTGTCGTAATATTTTTTGGCCAGTTCATATTGTTTTGTGCTGAATGCAAGCGATGCAATACTCAAATTCGTTGTGTTTTTAAGATCAGTGTCTGTTGTATTGAATTCATTGCTTTTGAGCAGGAATCCAATTGCATTGGGTATATTTTTTCTTTTCATTTCCATCTCTGCGGCAGCGGCATAAATGATGGAACGATAGTTTGCGTATTTTTCCCTGTTGGCCATGTTGACCAGGGCCTTTACATTTTGATCAATTCTTCTTTCCTGATCTGTTTCATTCAACGTCAATCCAATTTGGTATATGCGTGCATAGGCCTCCATGACAGGATCTGTGGTGAGGGCAACAGCTTTTTCGAAAAAATCATCGGCTTTTTTATGTTGATTGGATCTTGCGTATAGCTGGGCAATCAGAAAAAGTCTTCTCGATTCTTCGGCATTGTCCTCATCGGCCCCTAATGATTTTTCCAGGTAAATTGCAGCAGAATCTGGTTGTTGTTTCCTATAAAAAAGGTATGCTTTTAACTCAGCTAATTTCTCGGTTAATCTTTTGGGGAATAGATTGTCGTGATAAAGGGTTTCAATCATGCCACTTGCATCATCTTCATTTCCCATTTCCAACTGTGTTCTGATGATCCAAAGCAGCGCATCATTCCTGACCAACCTGTGGGGTGAAAATTTATTTTCTTTTGAGGCGATATTGAAAATACTCCCTACTGAATTGACGTTTGAACCGATTGACTTTTCAAATCCTATTTCATCTTTGCTGCGGGGTTGGAAATTGTAGTTGATGTATTGGAACACTTCGTAAGCAGAGTCAAACTTCTTTTGGTAGAAATAGGATTGCCCCATCAGCAAATAAAGGTCATCTACCCAGTCATTCCTGAGGTCATGCAGCAAGATGCCATTGTTGACCTTAATGACAACAGAGTCCAGTTCTTGCTGTTGTTGTGCTGTTTGGTCTAGGCTGTAATTGAAAAATGGAATCAGGGTGGTGAAGCTGTCTTTTTTGGCTTGTTTTGCTGAGGCTATGACTTTCGATAGCTTTAGGTTGGCATTGAAGTGGAAATTGTAGTGAGTGACAATGTTTTCTTTTAGTCTCTTTACTGGATTGATTTTTTTGTCAGGGGTAAGCTCCGATGCCAGCTTTCTATTTTCATAGGCCTTGGGTTTTACAAGGTCGTAGGTAATGTTTACTTGTGCGAATACACCCATTGCCATCAACAGACCCACCAAAACCAGGAATGGCCTCGCCAGCTGAAAAACGGTATGGTGTAGGGTATAGTTCACGGATTGTAAAATTACATTTAATCCTGCATTTTTAAAGGCCTTGGTTTGCCAATTAACAGTAACTTTAAGGCCTGATTTCATCAATTTTTACCAATGGCAGAGCAGACCACAAACCAGAGCAGGTTCAAAAGATTGACCAACAGGTATAGGCTTGTGGTGATGAATGACCATACCTATGAGGAGGTTGTTACGTTTAAATTGACCCGGCTGAGTGTCTATATCGCCTCATGCTTTGTTTTTGTGATGTTGGTTGCCCTTACGACTGCATTGATCAGTTTTACGCCTTTGAAATATTATATACCCGGTTACGGCAGCCAGTCAGAAAGAAGAGAGCTGACAAAGCTGAAGTTGCGTGCAGATAAATTGGAAAAGCAGATGCTTTACAGAGAAGCCTATTGGGAAAATGTGAGGAATGTGCTTTCGGGAAAGGCTGAGTTGATTTTGGACACCGCCGTCATCGCCATTCCCGAATTGGAGGAGATAAAAGATTGATATGGATGCTGTTCCCCCCACAAAGAAATCAACCGACGGATCTTGGATGAAGTACATGGGGCTTGGTGCCCAGTTTTTTGGATCCATCATTATTTCACTAGGAATCGGGTGGAAGTTGGATCCGCTGGCAGGATTTGACTCTCCGGTATTGATTTGGATCCTCCCACTCTTGGCAGTAGTTTTCAATCTGGTGAAGATCATTGTTGACACAAATAAAAAGAACACATGAAGCTGAGAAAAACCCTGAGACCGATTTTGATCTTTTTTGCTGCAATGAACATGGTAGCTGCTTCTCTCTATTCAACCCTTAAAAACATGGGCTTTGACACGGACGTTTTTTTGGTTGGTAATCTTTTCATCTGCATGCTAACACTGGTGTCATTTTGGATGATGCACAATGGGCTTCAATCAAAGTCTACTGCAGGATTCATGTCATCAGTCTATGGTTCGTTCATCATCAAATTGGTCTTGGCTGCCCTGGTTGTAGTAGCTTACGCACAATGGAATGGCAATGCCATGAATACCCCAGCCCTCCTGTCCAGCATGTTCACCTATCTGGTGTATACCTATTTGGAAGTGAAAGGACTTCTTGCCTTGGTCAAAAAAGATTGATCATGTCAAAAAATGAAGCACCATTAGGGTCCTTGGCCGATTTTCTTCCTCCCGGTTCTTTTCCTCTGGTGGAACCCTTTTTGTTGCATTACAAGGTACACCTGACCATTACACGATCCCGTCAATCGGTATTGGGTGATTATCGGAATGCCCATGCGGATAAAGCACACAGGATTACTGTCAACGGAAACCTCAATCCCTATGCGTTTTTAATAACGTTGTTGCATGAGTTGGCCCATCTCATTACGTTCATGCGTTTTGGCCATAAAGTAGCGTCGCATGGCAAAGAATGGAAGGGCCAGTTCTCTGATCTGCTGAAACAATTTTTACAGTCCAGGATATTCCCGGAAGATATTGCACATCAATTGTTCATCTCATTGCAAAATCCTGCAGCCAGCTCCTGTGCTGATGATGCACTGATGCGGGTTCTGAGAAAATATGATCCGGTGAAAGAAGGGCATTGTCTTGTTGAAGAACTGCCTGTCGGCTCTCTGTTTGTGATCAAGAATAACAGGGTATTCAGACGGGAAGAGAAGGTCAGAAAACGCATCAAGGCTGTAGAGCTGACAACAGGGAAAGTCTATTTATTCAGTCCTGTTTATGAAGTCAAGCTGCATGCCTGATCAGAGTGATTTCAGCATCCAAACAGAACAGCCAAAGTGTCCAGTGTCTCCCAAGGGCTTGTCAAGATAGTTGAAACCAAATTTTTCATACACCGATATCGCTTTTTTAAGCTCCGGGAGGGTTTCAATGTACATAGAAACAAACCCCATTTCCTTTGCCTTATTCATGCATCTGTTCATCAAGGTTGCTCCTATGCCCACTCCCCTGGCTGGTGGAAGGAGGTACATTTTTACCAGTTCACAGGTGCCAACAGGTAAACCCGGACTGGGGAAGATTCCACCACCACCCACTATATTTCCTTCATGTTCAGCAATGTAATAAGCTGCTCCAATTTCCTCAAAAAGTTCAAAGAGATGGTCTGTTGTTTTGTCGTAATATACTGTTCCAGGTTTGTTGGCGCCGAATTCTGTAAGACAAGACCTGATAATGATGGCAATCTTTGGATTGTCCTCTTTGCTGATTGGCCGAATATTGATTAAACTGGACATGCTGCAAAGATAATGTTAATCAAATTTCAAGAAACGATCATTGCTTAGATTGGCGGTTGATCAAATTGTCCATTACATCAAGATGTGGCAGTGTGATGATGGACAGAAAGATAAAGATAGCAGGGAGTGGATCCATTTTCATTCCGGTGCCATTCCAAATATAGGCCATGAAAATAAAGCCAAATGCTGCGAGAAAGGTCATTGGCAGTGCATTCTTCCACATGGTCAATGGTTTGGCTGCCATCTCCTCTTTTGCTGCATGAAGAAACTTAAAAATGATTTCAAAGGACCGTATGGCATGCCATCCCCCAAAGTACAGCGCAAAGGCAGGAAGCAAGGGAAGTTGTGAACAGAGTAGAAGAATTGAAACGAGGTTAATGATGTACAGGTATGAAATGTTGATCTTTTTTTTGCTATTCGCAATGGCTGCAGTTGTAAAGAAAAGGCTTATCACCCCGCTGAAATAACGGGTACCGTTAATTTTTAGATGTACCATTGTTTTTTGTGCAATCTCAGACCCTTGTGTAATGCGTAACACAACGGAAGCCGTCTCCTCAAAATGGGATAAAAGAATGAGCATGAGCACAAGACAGCCCCATAGGAGACGGGTCAGGTTCCATAGCCTTGTATCATCTGCTTGCGAGAGATCGGTTTCTCCAAAATGCCAGGCTGAAATGACCAGAAAAATAATAAGGCTGATGCCAGGAAAAAATATCCATGCAGCTGAATACAGCAGAATGGCAAGGACATATCTTCCAAGAAATTGTTGAATGCTGAAACTTTTTCCGCTACTGATGGCACTTGTCTTTGCAATGATATGGTCAAGGGCGCCATGTGGAATGCCTGTAGTTCCAATCATGATGGCAAAATAGATCAGTTGGAATTTCAGTGGGATTTCTCCATTATATTGCTGCCAAGCAAACAGGATTAAACCGATTAAAGCATTGATCCAGGTAATTCGACTAAAGTTATTTTTGTGCATCATCATTTTTCATCAACCGGTCATTAAATAAAGAAAGGCCCATGTCAAACACGGGCCTTTCTTAGTATTGTACTGTTGGTTTTATTTGGACTCAGAACGGCTGAGTGCATAGATAACAAGACCGAAACCGATTTTGTTAACAGCATCACCGATGTTGTAAATGATATCCATGGCGCCAGTTGCAGCAGCAACATCTTCAACCAATACCATTCCGAACAAACCACCTGGAGTTCCGAGGATATATCCAAGAGGATAGATAGCCCATCCTACAAGAACAAACCATCCGAGGGTTTTGTTGGCTTTTGCAACTGCAGGAGATGCAGCAGTAGCCAATTTGGCAACTTCTCCAAACCATACCAGGTAAACGATGTAGAAATAAGCTGCACCGCTGATTACACCCCAAAGAACACTCTGCTCTTTAAGGATTGTTTCACCGAGGTAGCCAGTTACAAGCATAACTACTGAAGCAAAAATCAATTTCCAAAGAAGACCAATTGTGCCACCAGATTTTTTGGTGATCAGGTAAAACTCAACGCACATCAAAGGTACAGTCAACAACCAGTCTACATAACGGAAGAAGGTTGGAGAATCACCAGTTTCGAGGTTGTAACCCCTCATGTAATAATAGTGAACTGCAGCAATGAAGGTGATCAATCCTGACACAAGTACGGAGGTTCTCCAGGCTTTGTCAGTGTTGTTCAACTCAAGAAAAAAGAAAACAGAAGCTGCCATCATGGCCATGGTGCCTATAAAAAACGTAAAGGCAACATAATTGTCGGCCGCAACGGCCTCGAGAAAAAATGGACTCATTGTGTATTGTTTTGGTTAAAAAATGACAAGCTTTTAGAAAGGCCACACAATCCGATACACACGATTTATTAAAACCACTATCCCAAAAAAAAGTTCAAAACCCTTTTATTTTTTTTAGTTGAATAAATTTACCATTTTTTTTAAACAAAACAACAAAATTTTAGCTGGATTATAATTTTTTTAAAAAATTTAATAATGTTGACTTGAAACTGGCATATTCGGGCGGAATCAGACAGGCAGTTTTGATTTTTTTCATAAGGGCACTTAGGATTTGGGGTATAGCTGGGGAAAATGGCTTTGTTTCAACATCGCTTACCGCATTTGATTTCGCAGCTGTCATTTCACTGTTGCGATAATAAAAAATTAAACATTTCAGCTTATTCGTTGGATTTTATTTATTTTTACACCTCGATTGCCCCAATTTTCCCAATAAAATTATCAAATGAACAGCAATTCATCTACTGAGCTGACAAAGTTCAATAATGAGGTGGGCATCAGATACCAACTCTACAACAGTCTTTTCACTTCTCTTCCGTTTCACAGGATTGAGAAAACAGGCATCATGCTTTCTTTGCTTCAATCCAACTGTGAGGAAGGATTCAAGAAAAAGATGAGTCCGGACCAGATTTTGAAGGATTTTTTTGAGCGCCATACAACCTATGTTTCCGAGCAGCAACAGCTCGACCTTTTGTTTCGGTTTGTACAATATGTGGAGAGGCAGGTTGTGCTTTTTGATGCACTCGAGGATGCTGCGTTTCCTCGTTTAAACGACATGAAAGGCCTTGGAACCTTGAAGCATTTGGAAACAGAGGTTGAACAATACGGCAAGCAATCTCAACTGCAGAAGAAATTAAAGGATTTTTGTGTTCGCCTGGTGTTGACTGCCCATCCAACACAGTTTTATCCCGGATCTGTTTTAGGGATCATCAACGATATGTCAAAGGCAATTGCTGAAAACAACCTGAATCAAATCAATATTTATTTGCAGCAGCTTGGAAAAACCCCTTTTTTCAAAAAGCAGAAGCCCACTCCTTATGATGAAGCAGTGAGTTTGATCTGGTATCTCGAGAATGTGTTTTATCCTGCAAGTGGAAGAATTGCATCAGCCATGCAATCACAGTTTTCAGATGCTTACGACCAGGACAATCCTATCATACGCATGGGTTTCTGGCCAGGGGGAGACCGAGATGGCAATCCATTTGTCACCAGTGATATTACCTTAAAAGTAGCGGATGCCCTGCGGGGTAGCATCATCAAATGTTATTACCTTGATGTGAGGAAACTGAGGCGGAGATTAACTTTTGAAGGGGTAGAGGGTAAACTGCAGGAGCTGGAAAAAAAGCTCTACAACAATATTTTTATTCCAGGGTATAAGGCAGATCTGAAAAAGGCTGAGGTGCTTGATACATTGTATGCAATCAGGGAGTTGATTGTATACAACCACAATGGGCTCTTCCTGAACATGGTGGATGGCCTCATCAACAGGGTCCATCTTTTTGGATTGCATTTTGCAACGCTGGACATCCGCCAAGACAGTTCAGTGCACACCCGTGTGATAACAGAGATTTGTAGGCTCTTGGGCAATGGAGATTATACTGGGATGGATGATGCCAAGAAAATAGAATGGCTTTCGTCTCTTTCTGCTGCTGTTACACTTGATGAATCAGTTACACCCATAACCCAAGATACCATTGACTCAGTAAAGGCTGTCAAGCTCATCCAAGAGCAAAATGGCAAACCTGGTTCAGATCGCTATATCATCAGCCAGTGCAACAGTGCCGTTGATATGCTGGAAGTATTTGCGCTCTTTGTTTTTGGTGGATGGAAGCGGGATGCTATATCTGTTGACATCATACCCTTGTTCGAAACCATTGGAGATTTGAAAAATGCTGCTGCTGTGATGCAGCTGTTGTTTACATTTCCGCAATACCGGGATCACCTGAAACGCAGGGGCAACAGGCAAACCGTGATGCTTGGATTCAGTGATGGAACAAAAGACGGGGGATACTTGATGGCCAATTTCAGCATCTTCAAGGCCAAGCAAGAACTTTCTGCCGTATCGGCTAAATATGGCATTGATGTGGTCTTTTTTGATGGACGAGGTGGTCCTCCAGCAAGGGGAGGAGGGAAGACCCACAAGTTTTATGCGTCCATGGGCAGTGATATTTCCAACAAGGAAATTGAATTGACCGTACAGGGCCAAACAGTGAGTTCCAATTTTGGTACCATTGATGCTGCGCAGTTCAATATTGAACAATTGCTCCATGCAGGTATCAGTAATGAATTGTTTTCAAATGGGGCCAGCACTTTCAGCCATCATGAGATGCTCTTGATTGAACAGTTGGCCGAAGAGAGTTTTCAATCTTATTCGGCATTGAAGAATCATCCTTTTTTCCTTGACTACCTCTCTCATGCCAGTCCACTGCGTTTTTATGCTGAAACCAATATTGGCAGCAGGCCTGCAAAAAGAGGTGCAACAGGGCAGCTTTCCTTGCAAGACCTGCGGGCAATCCCTTTTGTTGGTGCATGGAGCCAAATGAAGCAAAATGTTACCGGATATTATGGCGTAGGAACAGCCTTGAAACGCATGGAAGAAAAGGGAATGATGCCCGAGCTCAAAGCCATTTACCAGCGTTCAGCTTTTTTCAGGACCTTGATTGATAACTGTGAGATGGCAATGAAAAAATGTTTCTTTCCGCTCACTGCTTTTTTGGCGAATCATCCCAAGTACGGAGAACTGTGGAGAAGCATTGAAGGTGAATTTGAGTTGACAAAAAAATACATTCTCATGCTCTCCGGTAACACGGAACTCATGGCCAATTATCCGGTAGAACAGCTTTCGATTCAAACCCGAGAAAGGATTGTTTTGCCTATCACCACCATCCAGCAATTTGCCATTACCAAGGTAAGGGAAATGGAGGAGCGTAACCTGCAGTCCGACTTGAGGAAGAGCTATGAAAAGCTGGTCATGCGGTGTTCTTTTGGTATCATCAATGCAGGAAGGAACTCTGCCTAGGCCTTTTCCAACGCCGATCGCTTCATCTCTGCCGCCTTTGTTTTTCCAAGATAATCATCAATGAGCTTATGGATCAGGTAAATCAATGGTGTGCAAAGTATGGCAACAACAAACTTATAGATATAGCCGGTAATCCCGATGGCAGTAACCCTTGGAAAAGAAAATCCAAGAGAAAAATAGAGATAAATATAGGCTACACAGAATGTGTCAATCAACTGGGAAACAAGGGTTGAAAGGGTTGCTCTCATCCAGATGCCTTTCTCACCCGTGATGGTTTTGATTTTTTTGAAGACTGAAGCGTCGGCCATTTGTCCGACCAAAAATGCGGTAAGTGAAGCAAAAATAATGCTCATCCCTTGACCCAAAACCTGTGCGTAACCGGCTTGCATATCCGGTACCCCATTTGCTTTTTGTGACCCCATCCAATAATTGTCTGGTGCAAGATGAATGGCGCCATAGAAAACCAGAAAAGCGAATCCAATGATGGCTGCGGTTAGAACGGAAAGAAAGCGGACACCACGGAAACCATAGTATTCATTGATGATATCTGTCATGATGAATACAATGGGCCATGTCAATGTACCTGCAGTAAGGGTAAATCCAAGTCCGGTTTCTCCCAGCAAAGTCATGTTGGCAGGTGCCAAGCCCAGGGTTTGCTCCAAAGAAAAAAGTTTGACGCCCACCACTTCTGCAATCAACGCGTTGGCTACAAAAAAGCCACCGAGGATCAGGAAAAGTCTGGTTGGTTTGTCTTTGATGATCGAGTGAATCATGTTGTTTAGGTTTATTCGTTGATGTGTTCGCGGTGAACCCTTTTTTCGAATTTTTCAAACAGCCAGGTAATCAAAACCATGATGATGGTGATGGAAATGGGAATCAGGTAAAAATTGCAGCCAATGAGGATGCTGATACCACTGTTGGCCCAAATAAATGCGGCTGTGGTGACACCACTGACTTTCTGATCTGATTTTACAATGGCACCTGCGCCAAGAAATCCAATGCCTGTAGCAATCTGGCCGATAATTCTTGATGGATCTACTGATGGGTAGATTTCTGCCAGGTAAAATCCAACTGAGGCATAAATGGTGCATCCAACACTGATCAGGATATTGGTCCTGATTCCAGCAGGCCTGTGTTTGATCTCCCTGCCATAGCCAACAATGAATCCACAAAGCGTTGCAGTCAACACTTGGGGTAGCAGTCTTTCCAGCAGAAATGCATGTTCGGTTGAAAAAAATTGCATAATTATTGATTTTGACAAGGAAACTAAGGTAGTTTGAAGGTAATCAAATACTTGGTTCAGTCTTAATACCTATTTCTCTTTACATTTGTAAAAATTCTTTTATGAACATTTTTGTGGCCGGACTTCCTTATGATCTTGATGATGCCGAATTGATGGAGATCTTTGAAAAGTTTGGGGAGGTGAAGTCAGCAAAGGTTGCCATGGACAGGGAAACCGGCAAAAGCCGTGGTTTTGCATTTGTTGACATGCCGGTAAAAGAAGAGGCCATGGATGCCATTGAAAACCTCAATGATATCTCCTTGGGTAAAAAACCCTTGGTAGTAAAAGCAGCTGAAGAAAGACCTTCCGGTGGAGGAGGGGCAAACCGCAGGCCAAGTGGCGGTGGATATGATCGCGGTGGGGCAGGCGGCGGTGGATACGATCGTGGCCCTAAGCGGTATTAATTTTCTGTTTTTCAATCTGCTGCATTCAATTATATTGCAGCATGAGTACAATTCAAAAATCATTGGCAATGGCATGTATGGCCATTGCTTCTTTTTTTTATGCTGGTGCCCAGGATGTCCCGCTCATTCCATATCCTGAAAAGGTAGTGAAGGGTAAGGGTGATTTCATCATTAAGCCTCAGACTGTTTTGGTGGTTCCTGATGCTTCTGCGTCCATGCTGTCAGCCCTGTCACCATTGAATGAAAAATGCTTACAAGCTGCAGGTTTTCAGTTGAAGGTTGTCAAGCAGGCTCCGCAATCCAATTTTATTCAATGCTCATTTGATCCGGCGCTCACCAAGCCCGGTGCATATTCCATCAATGTTCTTTCAGACAAAGTAGTGGTTGCTGCAAAAGATTATTCAGGAGTTTTCTATGCTGTACAATCTTTGTTGCAGTTGCTCCCTACTGCTATAGAAAGCGATCGACTGGTTGCCAATCAGCGGTGGGCAATGCCGGTTGTATCCATTCAGGACGCGCCAGCATTTGAATACAGGGGCCTGATGATTGATGTAGCCAGGCATTTTCAGCCCATCTCATTCCTGAAAAAGGTGGTAGACCTGATGGCCATGCAGAAAATGAACAGGTTGCATTTGCACCTGGTTGATGACCAGGGCTGGAGAATTGAGATCAAGAAGTATCCCAAACTGACCCAAGTGGGTGGAAAAAGAAATGGCACCCTGGTGGACAAGTATCCTGGCAAAGGCAATGACAACATGCCTTATGAAGGTTTCTATACCCAGGCGCAGATCAAAGACCTGGTGGCCTATGCATCAAAAAAATTCATCACCATCATCCCTGAAATAGAATTGCCAGGCCATAGCAGTGCTGCGATTGCAGCCTATCCAGCGCTGAGTTGTTTTCCTGGCGAAACAACGGTGGTTAGCGAACATATGGTTGCGGATAAGACCAAGCAACAATTGAAAACTGCTGGAACAAAGGTTGTGCAGGAAACCTGGGGAGTTTTTACAGATGTGCTCAGCCCTACTGATTACACTTTTCAATTCATGAACGATGTGCTGGATGAGGTAATGCAAATTTTCCCCTCAAAATACATCCATATCGGCGGCGATGAATGCCCCAAAGATGCCTGGAAACGTTCTGCATTTTGCCAGGAGATGATCAAAAAATACAACTTGAAGGATGAGCATGGGCTGCAGAGTTATTTTATTCAACGCATCGAAAAACACATCAACAGCAAGGGACGAAACATCATTGGCTGGGATGAGATCCTGGAAGGAGGCCTAGCCCCCAATGCTGCAGTCATGAGCTGGCGCGGAACCCAGGGTGGTATTGAATCTGCCAAACAAGGACATGATGTGGTCATGACCCCAGATAGCCATTGTTACCTTAATTTTTACCAATCTGAAGACCCAACAGATTCTATTGCCTGGGGAGGATTTCTTCCCTTAAAACGGGTCTATGGCTATGAGCCCATTCCTGCTGAATTGAATGCTCAACAAGCAAAGCACATCAAGGGCGTACAGGGAAATCT
The DNA here is from genome assembly GCA_947442625.1 of Chitinophagaceae bacterium. Taxonomy (GTDB): domain Bacteria; phylum Bacteroidota; class Bacteroidia; order Chitinophagales; family Chitinophagaceae; genus Pollutibacter. Next base: position 8,175 of record CANEWJ010000015.1, on the reverse strand, counting down.
TTGGACTGAGTACATCAAATCATCATCCCTTGCAGCATACATGCTGTTTCCAAGGGCAGTTGCGTTGGCAGAGGTAGGCTGGACCAAGCAAAAAACAGGATTTGATCATTTTACCACCCGCTTGATTCCCTATTTGAAGCGCCTTCAACACCATGGCATCAATTATTCAAGGCATATGCATGATATTGGTTTGAAAAGCCAGTATGATTCCCAAAGCAATACCGTGAAAGTGAGTGTAGACGGTGTTTCTGACAAGAAACATCTTTTTTATTCGGTAATTACTCCGCAAGGGAAGGTTCTGAAAAAGCCGTATGATCAACCCCTTACCATTACCGCAGCTGCTCAACTGGAAATAGCTGCCATGGTTGAAGGGGAGGTTGTAGACAAGCGTACTGCATTTTTCAACATCAACAAGGCCACAGGAAGAAAATTGGGTTTTTCCATCGATCCTGCTCCCCAATACGGAAAGGGTGGGCCTTCTGCCCTGATCAACGGCATCATGGGAAGCCAAACGCGCTTCAATGATGACGAGTGGTTGGGATGGAATGGGAAAGATTTTGAAGGGATTTTGGACCTGGGTAGAGAAGAAGAAATAAGTAAAATCAACCTTCGGTTTTACAAGGCTCCATCCAGTTGGATATATATGCCATCCGCAATAAAAATATCGGTTTCTGCTGATGGGGTTTCATACAGGGAAATAGCTGTCAAAAACAATCCGGATACAGGACAGATGGGAGTTCAGCCCCAAGATTTTACTTTCGAAACCACCAAGACCAGGCATGTCAAAATTAATGCAACCAACAATGGCATCATCAAGCCAGGGTTACCTGGTCAGGGGTATCCTGCATGGTTGTTTGTGGATGAGGTGGTTGTTGAATAAGCTTTTTAATTATATTTGCACCTCTTGGGGAATTAGCTCAGTTGGTAGAGCGCTTGCATGGCATGCAAGAGGTCACCGGTTCGAATCCGGTATTCTCCACATAAAAAAGTACAGAAGCCCTTGATCATCAAGGGCTTTTTTGTTTTTGATCTATTGAAAACAATATTGATACGCTCAATAAAAAACACTGTTAAAGAAGTGATGGAATTAAGCAATTGAAACAGATGAAAAATATAATGGTAATTATAAATGTGATCCATCTAATACTATTGTATAGTTTTTCATTTTTGCCTACAATAGATTTTAAAATTGTTTCTTGAAGTGTTATAATAAAAATTATAATTAGGCTTATAGCATAAACTAGTTCAAGAATTGTTATTTTGGATGTTGGAGGAATCTTTGATCCATAAAAATAATAACTAGCAGTTGTTGCAAATAAACAACCAGTTACAATTCTAATTTTATCATTATCTGATGCAAAAAAAGATAAAAATGAAATTGAAAGGATGATTAATGATATAATCATTAATTTAAAATAATAATTATAGCCTTCTCTTTTTATAAGTAGTCCAAAACGATATTGTGAATAGCTGGAAATAGATTCATCATCTGATTGATAACCAAAATCGGATTTATAGGTATTTATTTTAGTCAAATTGTACACATTTCCTATCAAATAGCTGTTAACGGAAACCCTCGGGCTGACATGGGTTAATGAGGTATCTGGAATAAATTTAAGTTCACTTACATCTAGGTTTTTGTGTTCAGTATTGATCAACAACAACTGTTTATCTAAAGGAAAATCTGATACATCAAAAAAATTTGAACTACTTGCTTTTATAAGGTAGTTAACATAAGCAGAGTCGCCTGCCTCATTAATTTCAAATTCACTGATTTCTAATTTCTCTATCTCTCCATTGACTACTTGTATTGGAGCAGATTGAATTGAAAGAATTCCTTTTTTTAATTCTTGTAGATCTGTAAATGCTATTTTTTTGGGATTCCATTTAAACCATTGATAATATTCGAATTGCCATTTCGATTGTAACATATCAAAATATGAAATCCTGTCTAAAAAAATTCCAGTTTTTACTTCTTCTGGTTGTAATGTATTAACCAGTTTTCTTACAGATTCGTTTGTGCTTGCAAAGGCATCATTTTTAGTAACAGAAATAGTCTGTTCAATGTTATTGTTCCTATTGTTCTTGATGTTTTTTACATAAGAGGCTGACAATATTGTCAATAATGAACATAAAAAAGTTAATGCAATTGCCCAAATAATTGACTTGATTTTATTTAGATTATTGTTTTTCATTTTTTACTGTGTTCGTTAAAATTTTATTAGCCAGTTCAATTGAATTTTCAATTCTTTCTACAGGAAAGTTCAAATTTAAATCTCTTTTAATTTTTGACTATATATTATTTTTTTAAATGAATCTAATATCTTACCCGCCTAATTGACTGGACTGATTTATTGTTTCAGTTGCCCAAAGCAGAGGAATAAAAGTCCATAACAGACTAACCAATATCGAACTTTTGTCTAGTTTTTAGGGTATCGAGACAAAATTTCACATCCTTTCTAAACATTTTCAAGGAGTAAATTGTATTATTGAAAAAATATTCTAAATTTATCAAATTATTAACTTAAGTAAAAATTTATCATTTTATGAAAGGATTGATCAGTATAATTTTACTTCTTTTCGCAACGACTTTCTCGTTTGCGCAGGAAAAAACCATTAAAGGCAAAGTCACTGACCAAAAAGATGGTACTGTTTTGGCTGGTGTTTCTGTTCTGATTAAAGGAACTTCACAAGGTACGACTACCAATGCAGATGGATCGTTCACTTTGAAAGTTCCATCATCAGCCAAGACAGTTCAATTTTCAATTTTAAACTACGATCCCATCGAAGTTTCCATTGGAAACAAAACTATTTTTGATGTGAAAATGACTACAACTGAGGCAAGTTTAAAAGAAGTTGTAGTTGTTGGATATACTCGAACTACCAAAGAGGCCTTTACTGGTTCCGCTAAAACTGTTTCTGATCAGCAAATAACCAATAAGAATGTTTCCAATATCTCACAGGCTTTGGCTGGAGAAGTTGCAGGTGTCAGGGTAATTAATTCATCCGGTCAACCAGGAAGTTCTGCTACTATCCGTATCAGAGGATTTGGTTCTGTGAATGGGAACCGCAGTCCTTTATATGTAGTAGACGGGGTTCCTTTTACTGGTTCTTTGAATGCAATCAATCCAAATGACATTGCCAGTACAACTGTACTGAAAGATGCTGCCGCCACTGCGATTTATGGATCAAGAGGTGCAAATGGTGTAATCGTAATTACAACAAAAACGGGAAGAGCAAGAAAATCCTTCATTGAAGCAGATACCAAGTTCGGTGTCAATGAGGCTGTTTTGCCTCGTTATGAGGTAATCAGATCCCCTGAAGAATATATTGGCCTTTCCTGGGAAGCGCTTTATAATGAAGGTGTTTTGGCAGCAAATGCAAATCCAACAAATTATGCAAACACAAGGCTTTTTTCTGCTAACGGTATTGATCCACGCAACAACATGTGGAAAAATATTACGAGCGGCGCTCAATTAATCGATCCAGTAACAAGAAGAGTACTGCCAGGTGCTACCAGGCTCTTCGATCCTGAAAATTGGGCTGATTATTCATTCCAGTCATCCAATAGGCTTGAGTCAAATTTGAGGTTTGGCGGTGGAGATTCAAAAACAAATTTTTACACCTCATTCGGCTATCTAAATGATATTGGATATTCTGTTAAAACGGATTTTCGCAGATTGAATGGTAAAATTAATTTAAACCATGAGGTGAAAAAATGGCTGACTACCAACTTCAACCTTAACTATTCTAACACAACCTCCAATAACAATGGACAGGGCTCCAGCTCGAACAGCGTTTTTTGGTTTGCAGACAACATGCCATCCATTTATCCATTATTCATGAGGGGTGCAAATGGTGATAAAATCAAAGACCCCATCTTCGGAGGTTACCGATATGATTATGGTGAAACAGGTAGAAAATTCGGATCACTCACCAATGCCATTTCAGATGCAAATTTCAATGTTAACAGAACCTTCAATAATGAATTGACTGGATCAACATCTGCCAATTTGAAATTCAATGAGAATCTGAGCCTTGAAAATCGCTTGGGAGCTCAGTATAACTCTACTGTGGGTTATTCTTTGACAAATAAATTTTATGGTTCTGCAGCTTCGCAAAACGGTTCTATCTTTCAAAGTAGGAACAATTTAATGAACCTTAACCTGCTGAATATGCTTAGATACAACAAGCGTATACAAAACCATAACATTGATGCATTGGTAGCACATGAGTCTACAAAATACGAGTTTGAAGTTTCGTCGGCTGGGGGGCAGAATCTAGTCAGTAATTATGATCTGTCGCTGGCCAATGCAATAGTAAAAAATCCTACTCAATCATCTTATAAAAACACCAACAACCTAGAAAGCTATTTCTCTCAAATCACTTATGATTATGATGGCACATATTATGTAGCCGGAACTGTGAGAAGAGATGGTTCTTCTAGATTCGCTGCTGGAAAACAATGGGGAACATTTGGTTCGATAGGAACTGGCTGGGTTGTCTCAAAGATGCCCTTTATGAACAATTCTAAATTGTTGAACTACCTTAAATTTAAAGCCAGTTATGGTATTTTGGGTGATCAAAGTGGTTTAGGCTTTTATCCAAGTGTTTCAAGTATCAGCATTGGCAACCTTAACAACTTGCCTTCATTCGGAATTCCAACACCAGGCAATCCTGATTTAACATGGGAGACTTCCAAAATGCTGCAATTTGGTACTGATTTCCGTTTAGGTAAATTTTTGGAGGGTACCATCGAGTACTATATCAAAAATACAGATAACTTGATTTTTGATAGACGAGTGGGTATATCCAATGGATATGCTTCGATTACGGTTAATGATGGCTTGTTGCGTAACGAGGGTGTTGAGTTAGAACTTACCGGTCATATCCTCAAGGGCAATTCATACTTCCTTGACCTTACTGTCAATGCAGAAAGATTCGATAACAAGATTATCCGCATGCCACTTGATCCATCCATTGGAAATAAACCTAAGATCATTGATGTACAAGGAACCTACGCATGGTCTCAGGGGCGCTCTATTTTTGATTTTTATATCCGCAATTTTGTCGGTGTTGATGCTGCTGACGGTGCGAGTACTTGGACTGTATATTACGATGATCTAAACAGTGATGGATTATTTCAGGCTGGTGAGCAAGTACTCAACCTTGAGCAATTCAAAGCGGATAGTCCAGCCAAGTTCGCAAATTTGAAACAAGGAATCACAAAGAACTACACGCAGGCAACCCAATACTATATTGGTAAAACTTCAATTCCTAAAGTGAGAGGTGCATTCAATCTTGCCGGTGGATTTAAAGGATTTGAAATTGCTGCACAGCTTCTTTATAGCTTCGGTGGTTACGCATATGATGGTGCTTATGCAGGTTTGATGGCAAATGGATTAATTGGCGGAAACAACTGGCACATAGATATGCGCAATCGTTGGCAAAAGGCTGGAGATAAAACAGACATACCAAGATTATCTAATAATAGAGACGCAAATGTAAACTCCGCATCTTCCAGGTTCTTGACCAAAGCAAATTACCTTGCTTTGAATAATATCCGCTTGGGTTACAATCTACCTTCTTCATCTCTTAAACGTGCAGGAATAGAAGGTGCATCGTTTTTTGTATCAGGAGATAACCTTTGGTTGAGTTCGTCTAGAATAGGATTCAATCCAAGTACTTCAGAAACTGGCGGTTCCGATACCTACAGATACTCACCACTTTCAACTTTAACAGTTGGATTCAAAATCAAGTTTTAATTAATTAATCAATAATTTATGAAACTATCAAATGTTGTCTATTTGTCATTGGTGCTTGTCTTTATGGCAAGCTGTAGCAAGGAATTTTTACAGACGAGCCCAACTCAGTTCACTACTCCTGAACGTTTGTCAGCAGACGCTAAACAGGATTCAAAACTCCTTAATGGTAATATCGCAGGTCTCTATACGACCATGTTTACGCCTGGCGTCGGTGGCACAACTGGTCATGATGATTTTGGCCAAAAAGGCATCGATATCTACACGGATATGTTGCAATCGGATATGGTTTTAGCAGCGTTGAACTATGGCTGGTATTCAAATGTGGCCCGATATAATGCATCTCCCGACTTTACCAGAAACGAAGTTTACGTCCCGTTTCGCTATTATTACAGGCAAATCTTTGGAGCCAACACCATTATTGACATCCTTGGCGGAAGCGATGTGGTTCCAGCTGAACAGGGTAACAAATTTACAATGGGTCAAGCCAAGGCGATGAGGGCTTATTCCTATTTTTATCTTACCCAAATATATGGCAAAGAGTATGGAAGTGGTACAGAAAAGCTCATTCCTGTTTATACTACTGCTAAGCAGCTTAATCAGCCTAAAGCTACTACTAAAGAGGTGTATGATTTGATGGTCAAAGACCTGAACGATGCTATAAGCCTTTTAGGTGGCTTTACCCGTGCCACAAAAGATCAGGTTGATGTCAACGTAGCAAGAGGTCTATTGGCATACGTTTTGTCTGCAAGAGGAACATCTGCTGATCTTCAGCAAGTGGTTAGTCTTACAGATCAGATCATGACTGCGTATCCAAAAACAACAGCAGCACAACTTTTTTTTAACGGAACAAATGCAACAACAGCTGGTTTCAACAATGTTGCTACACCCAGCTGGATGTGGGGTGTGGACCTTACTTTGGCTCAAGGATTGAACCTGATTTCATGGTGGGGACAGGTTGATCAGTTTAGTTACAGCTATACTTGGGCAGGTGATCCAAAAACGATAGATCTGGGCCTATATAATGCTATTAGAGCTGATGATATCAGGAAAAATCAGTTCATTGCACCAACGGCTGCTAGCAGAAGACTTCAGCCTACAGAAAAATTTTGGGCCCCAGCTAGAGTTTCCGGTGGACAGCGATTTATCGAAACGGATAATCTTTATATGAGGGCGGACGAGTTTTACTTGTTGAATGCGGAAGCTAAGGCTCGTTTGGCTCAAGATGCTAATGCCAGGACTGCTTTGAAAGCTTTTCTTAACGGTCGTATTACCAATCTAACATATATTGATGCTTTGTCTGGAACTGCGTTAATTGATCAAATTTACCTGCAAACAAGAATTGAGTTGTGGGGTGAAGGAAAAGCTTATCTGGCAATGAAGAGGTTGAAAAGGCCTGTAGTAAGGGGGACAAATCACCTTTTCTTCGCTGGCAATAGATTTAATTACGATGATCCTCAGCTAACTTTTGTAATTCCTCAGGCAGAAGTGTTGAATAATCCCAATTTGGACAAATAAGATCGTTTTATTTAATTAAAAAAGGATGACTCTTGTTGGAGTCGTCCTTTTTTTTTCATCTAAAGGTTCTGCTTGCATCGATGATGCTAATTTTTGTGTCCTGATTATTGCTGTAGGAAATCCTAAATATGGTTGAGGTATTCCAACCAATGTTATCATTATCAATCCTGACCTGGTTCGAAGCACAATTTGGTAATTATATTATTGTTTGAAAAGTGCCATTGAATATATCAGGGTCACTTTTGTTTTAATTTTATTTGCTCTCTGGGGATTAGCTCAGTTGGTAGAGCGCTTGCATGGCATGCAAGAGGTTACCGGTTCGAATCCGGTATTCTCCACTTAAAAGCCAATACATTGTATTGGCTTTTTTAATTTTTTAAGCCCAGACATCAAGCCCAGAATAAACTTTCAATTAACTTTACGCCATGCAAAAGACCAACAACTCCAAGCCTACTTGGGCATACAACTCAAACTATCCTGGTATTGATGACCTGATCAACAAAGCAAAAAGCAGGATTCCTCGTTTTGCTTTTGAATACCTTGATGGAGGTTGTAATGAAGATGTTAACCTGCGCAAGAATACAGAGGAGTTGCGCCAGGTTGAATTGCTTCCCTATTACCTGACTGAGCATACGGGTTCATCACTGTCTACAGAATTGTTTGGACATACCTATGATGCACCTTTTGGTGTTTCTCCCATTGGCCTTCAGGGGCTCGTTTGGCCCAATGCACCCGAAATACTGGCAAAGGCAGCCCTCAAGCACAACCTTCCTTTCATCCTCAGCACTGTTTCAACTTCCAGTATTGAAAGAATTGCTGAGGTTACTGAAGGCAAAGCATGGTTTCAGTTGTACCATCCGGCTGAGGATAGTTTGAGGGATGATATCCTCAATCG